>JAGALN010000134.1 GCA_017625185.1 Clostridia bacterium | reverse complement strand
AGATATCAGCGGCTCTCTGGTCGCCCTTCTCCATCAAGCCCTGAACCACCTTCAGCTTTTCGGCAGGAGAAAGTGCTTCGTCCAGTTCGATTCCGGCAAAGGGAGCCAGCTTAATCACGCCGTCCTGGGAGAAATACTTCACGCCACAGCCATAGTCCCCGGACCACTCATCCACCATAGCATCCTTGCAGGCATCCACCGGCACAAATGCCAGCTCATTGAGCCAACCGGTAATATTGCCCTGGGGATCCACATAACCACCAGCTTCCGAGGTACCCATAGCAACGCCAAGAACCGCATTGTCGTTTAAATCCATAGCACCAGCAAGAGCGGTAACGTCACCGTCATTGGCAACCTCGATGGGGATATCCGCTCCGATTTCCTTGGCAACATCCAGATACATATTCTTGACTTTTTTGTCAAAATCCTCATCGCTAACCTTCAAAAACAAGGATGCCACCATAATCCGGTTATCCACATAGACACCGGCACTGGAAACACCAATAGCGTCTACCCGGGGCATATGGGATGCCGCTGTCTTCATTGCCTCTAAAATTCCTGCATAATGATAGTCGGGGTCGGCGTTGGTCTTGGGGAACCAAACAACCTCTTCGGAGTAAACGCTCTCGCCGTCAATGACCGCACTAACCTTTCTGTCACTGCCACCGGCATCAAAGCCGATTCTGCAACCGTCTAAATGTCTGCCGATGGGTGCTGCTGCAGACTTATCCGCCGGAGCATCAGCAATATCACGAAGCTCTACCTGGAAAGAGGTTTCATAAACCCGCTCCATAAACTTCACATCAAAATCCCGGAGACCGCCATAGGTGTAGGCTTCCTGAATTTTCTTTCCAACAACCTCGCTTCCGGCAATGATAACTTTATAACCGCCGGCTACCCACAAAAGGGATTTGACCATTCTTTCGATAAAGTCAAAGTTTTCCTGGTCATGCCCTGTGCCATCCGGAAAAATTCTGGTCTTGTAGGTTACCATATAACCCTTGTTTCTTTCGATACCAATCACGATATCCTGTCCGTTGTTTTTTGTTGCCTCCCGCATCTCCCGGCAAACCAGTGCTAGAGGTGCAAACTGCGGGTCTAACTTTGCCTGAACCTTAAGATTCATATTTTACGCTTCCTTTCATAATGGTTTTTTGTACATTGAATTCTCTATCGGTAATGATAATATCTGCGTCCTTGCCAATCTCCAGAGAACCCTTGCTCTTTTCCACGCCAATGGTGGTCGCCGGATTCAGGGATGCGCAGTTCACACACTCCCAGAGAGGAATCTGGGAATTCTGATACAAATTCCAAACACCCTTGTTGAGAGGGAGAACACTGCCTGCAACGGTACCGTCCTCCAACCGGCAAACGATATCTCTGTAGATAATCTTCTGTCCGCCTAAGGTATATTCTCCGTAGGGAAGCCCACCTGCCGGCAGGCAGTCAGTGATGATACAAAGCTTTCTGCCCTTTAACTTCCATAAGATATCATAGAGTGCCGTGGAAACATGGAAGGTATCCCCAATCAGTTCACAGCTGACATCACTGTTCAGGGCCGCTGTGACCACACCCGGTGCACGGTGCGCAAGAGGGGTCATGGCATTGAAAAGATGGGTAGCATGCTTCACACCGTTCTTGGTAGATTCCATGGCAGTATCATAATCCGCCGAGGTATGTCCCATAGAAACCACAACATCAGTATCCCGCACCATCTTCCTGATTTCTGCGAAATCTTCTGTATCGGTTTCGGGGGCCAAGGTGATGATTTTGATAATATCGGCGTACTCTTTCACAAATGCCGCATCCGGCTTTAGGATATACTTAGCATCCTGCGCACCCTTCTTTGCCTCACTGATAAAGGGGCCCTCTGCATGGCAGCCCAGAATCTCGCTGCCCTCCCAGGACTTACTCTCCTCTTTCAGGTCCCGCAGCACCTGCATTGCCTTTTTGATTACAGCCATATCCTCGGTCATGGTGGTAGGAAGATATCCCGTTACGCCGTTTGCCGCAATCCCTTTGGAAATGGTGCGGATACTCTCTTCCTCTCCGTCACAGACATCCTTACCCAGATATCCGTGAATATGTAAGTCAATCAATCCGGGAGAAATATATCCACCCTTGGCATCTATCACTTCTGCATCAGTGGGAATCCCGTTTTCCGGGACAATTCCCTGAATGACGTCGGTATACAAAAGGGCGTGATTTTCCAAGATTCCGTCCTTCGTAATAATACTACCGTTGACAATCGCTTTCATGGTCGTTTTCCTCCTTTTGCCAATTTTGATTGGAATTGTTTGTCAATCTTTCTCTACTATATCACAAATCTTCCGCAGTTGCAACAAATAATTCGCGGTTTTCGGTGAATCTCGTAATTTTTTTATCGGTCTTCCCCGATATCATCCGGAGGCAACAGCAAAAGCTGGGGATTCTTCATATAATACTTAAACAGCTTAATCGCAGTGGCAAAATAATACCCATCACAGATTCTCTCATCCAAAACAAACCGAGTGTTAATCACGGTTTTACTCTTGACACTGCCGTCACTTTGCAATTCCCGAACTGTTTCTTTTTTACCGATTGCCAAAAAGATGGAGGTGGTCCCGAACTCATAGAGATGATGATACACCGAGTTGAGTCCGATTGAGCCTACATTGGTTACAAAAAGACTGGAATGGAAGGGGCTGACCCGATTAATGATTTTCGGCATCTTCCCGATGGAATCCAGGTTCCGGAGCAGCCAAACCACAAACTTAATGGCAAAGCCGGGCAGAAGATTAATGAGCCGGACAATGACGTCGGTGTCATTTCCCTTGGCATCCTCATCCTGACGTTTTGCTTCCTGCACCTGCTCGTTGAACTTCTGCACCACCTCATAAAGAGTGTCGGTGGGAGCAAATTCTGGCATCACAATGGCTTCGTCCGCATCCTCGCTCCGGCTTGTTTTCACGGTCAAGGACGCCCGCAGATAATTTCTTGCATAAATCTTTCTTCCGCTGACAAACCGGTTCAGCCGGGGCTTTTGCACAATAGTTCTAATGGCTGCTGCCACAAATAGGTGATATGCCGAAAGACCGGGCATCTCCTTTCTGTGTTCTAAAATAAACTCACGCAAATCCGAAATGTCAATCTGTTCTTCAAAAAACACCTGACAATCAAGTCTTGACCGCATAATATGCGGAATTACACCGAACATCGGATCTTTCGCCTTGACTTTGTAGCCGTCGTACCGGTCCCCAAACCGGCGTTTTCTTTCTGCTACTTCTTTCATACTACCTCCCATGTTCCACAGATGCAGAACCTTTAACTTAATAAAATATCAATACACCTTACCGACATTTTTCATTATTATATCATAAATTTTTCTTCTTTTCAATAACTTTTCTTCTCTGTATTGCAATACGGAAAAAATTGTGGTATGATACAAAATATTCATTCTAACAAAGCGAGGAACTCTTTCATGCTTGCTATCATTGATTACGGTGCGGGAAATCTCCGTTCCGTTCAAAAGGCCTGTCAGCTTTTGGGTGCTGATGCCACAATTACTTCCGATGCAAAAACCATCGAAAAAGCCGACCATGTCATTCTGCCCGGGGTTGGTGCCTTCGGGGACTGTATACAAAGTCTGCATCAGACCGGCTTAACCGACGTGGTTCGTCACGCAGCCAAAAGCGGCAAACCATTTTTGGGCATCTGCCTTGGAATGCAGCTCTTGTTTGAATCCAGCGAGGAAACCCCCGGCGTGGAAGGTCTTGGTATCTTCCAAGGAGAGATTGTGAAAATTCCCAAACAGGAGGGCTGCAAAATCCCACACATGGGATGGAATTCCCTGCACTTTCCCAAAGAAACGCCTCTTTTTGCAGGACTTCCAGAAAATTCCTTTGTCTATTTTGTTCATTCCTATTACGCAAAACCGAAGGATCCATCAATTGTCGCGGCAACCACCTCCTACTGTGGAGAGCTGACCGTTGCCCTGCAACAAGGGAACCTCTTTGCCACCCAGTTCCATCCGGAAAAGAGCGGCGATGTGGGACTTTCCATTTTGAAAAACTTCATTGAGGCAGGAGGGAATCTTTAATGTACGCAAAACGAATCATCCCCTGTCTGGATATCCACAACGGTCGGGTGGTTAAGGGTGTCAACTTCGTCAACCTCCGGGACGCCGGAGACCCGGTGGAAATCGCCAAGGTCTATAATAATGCAGGTGCCGACGAACTGGTCTTTTTAGATATTACCGCCACCCATGAAGCGAGAGCCACCGTACTGGATCTGGCACGGCGGGTAGCGGAAGCCGTCTTTATTCCCTTTACTATTGGTGGCGGCATCCGTACCGTAGAGGACTTCCGGCTCCTTTTGAAAGAGGGCGCCGACAAAATCTCGATTAACTCCTCCGCCATCCGGAATCCCAGACTCATCAGTGATGCCGCCGATAAGTTCGGACGGCAATGCGTAGTGGTTGCCATCGACGCCAAGCTTCGGGAGGATGGCAGCGGCTTTAACGTCTTTATCAACGGCGGACGGATCGATACTGGCATGGACGCCTTAGAATGGGCAGTTCAGGCAGATAAGCTGGGGGCAGGAGAAATCCTTTTGACCTCCATGGACTGTGACGGTACCAAAGCAGGCTACGATTTGGAGCTGACCCGGTTGATTTCCGAAAACGTATCGGTACCCGTGATTGCTTCCGGCGGTGCGGGAACCATGGAACACTTTAAGGATGCCTTGACAGTTGGCAAGGCAGATGCAGCACTTGCTGCCTCCCTCTTCCACTTCCGGGAAATCGAAATCAGCGATTTAAAAGAATATCTCCATAAAGAGAACGTCCCGGTTCGTTTGTAGGGAAACTCAAACAACATCTCAATGTTTCGCAACGGACCGTCGGGGACGCCGGTCCCTACAATAATTGATGGATAGAAGAATCATCAATTACCTGATTTTCAAGCACGACAAGTGCACAGAAATTTTGATGAGATTTGTTCAAGCACGACTGAAAAAATTAAAAAAGCACCCTTCCGGGTGAAATAGTCAATAGTTTGTAGACACAAAAAAGAATAATTTAAGCTGCCTGTTCGAGTCTGTATT
>JAGALN010000133.1 GCA_017625185.1 Clostridia bacterium | reverse complement strand
CAATAACCAGAGTATACCGGCTGCCGGTCTTTTCAACCAGTTTTGCAATCGGTGGGTAAATCATCATATTCTTTCACTCCTCCCTTTGATAATCTCTTTCACATCTTCTACCGCCTGCTGCAAAACATCATTGATGACAATATAGTCGTACTCGTTCTGCTTGGAAAGCTCCAGGGTTGCGGCATCTACCCGACGAGCAATTTCCTCCGGGTTTTCGGTGCCACGCCCTCTCAGGCGGGAGTATAACGTTTCCGTATCCGGCGGTGCAATGAAAATATAAACACCCTCCGGAAAATTCTTTTTCACATGTAAGGCACCCTGGACATCAATTTCCAAAAGAACATTCATGCCCTGATTCAACTTTTCCTCCACCGGCAGGCAGGGAGTGCCGTAATAGTTATTGTTGTAGATTGCCCATTCCAGAAAATCACCCCGGGCAATCATCTGTTCAAACTCCTCCCGGTTTTTGAAGTAGTAGGTTACGCCCTCTTTATCTTCAACCCGGGGTGCCCTGGTGGTGGCGGAAACCGAAAGGACAAGGTCCTCACATTCCTCAAGAAGCTGTCTGCAAATGGTTCCTTTTCCCACACCGGAGGGCCCGGAAATGACAATCAGTTTTCCTTTATTCTTCATCTTCCTCTACCAGTTCCTCTCTCACATCGTCGTCCTTGGGTTCTGCACGTCCGGCAATGGTTTCGGTCTGGATTGCCGATAAAATCACATGGTCACTGTCGGTGATGATAACAGAACGGGTCCTTCGTCCACAGGTGGCGTCAATCAAAAGTCCTTTTTCCTTGGACTCCTGCACAATTCTTTTAATGGGTGCCGAATCGGGACTGACAATAGCAACCACTCTGTCTCCTGATACAATGTTGCTGAAGCCTACATTAATTAATTTCATACTATGACCTCCGGAATTGCTCTTACTCGATATTTTGAATCTGTTCCCGAATCTTTTCGATGATGGACTTTAATTCCACCACATGCTCGGCAACGGCAATATCGTTACACTTAGAACCAATGGTATTGGATTCCCGGTTCATTTCCTGCACAATAAAATCCAGTTTCTTCCCGATTGGTTGATCAGTTTTCATAGCGGCAGAAAATGCCTTTTCATGACTCCGGAGCCGTACCGTTTCTTCATCTACCGCAACCTTATCCGCGAAGATTGCCGCCTCGGTCAAAATACGGCTTTCGTCAACCTGCTTGTCCGCAAGAACCTCCTGGATTCTGTTACGAAGCCGCTCTCGATAGGCCTCCACCGACGCCGGGGACTTTTCCTCGATTTGAGAAACCTCGTCAAGGAGTGCCGCCAAGTGCTGCCGGAGATTTTCCTCCAGACGGGCACCCTCAGCCTTTCGCATCTCTATAAACTCAGCAAGTGCTTTCCGGAACACCTCCGTCACAATACGGATGAGCAATTCCTCATCCAGTTCCTCCTGCTTCACACGGAAAATATCATGAAGCCCAATCATGGAGGACATGGTCAAATCATCCTTCAAGCCGTATTCGTCAAGTTCTCGTAAGGCATTTAGATATCCCTCTGCCACCGGCTTGTCCAGGGCGATGCTGGTGTCTCCAGCATCCTCCCGTTCCAGACTCAGCAGAACCTCCACCTTGCCTCTTGCAATGGAGGTCATGGCAAGAGCACGAAGATGCTCTTCTAAAAAACTGTATCTTCTGGGAGTCTTGATGGTAAAGTCACTGTAGCGATGGTTCACCGACTTAATCTGTACCTGTACCGAAAATCCCTCAATGACTTCCTCACACCGGCCAAACCCGGTCATACTTTTTAACATTGGTAATCCCTCTTTATCCAAATTCATTGAATCAGTTTATTGTAGCACAATTTTCTTAAAATTGCAATCCTTTTTTGTATTTTTTATTCATACTCCACTTCCATCAGCATCAGCCCCTTGGCGGGCATGGTTTCTCCTGCCAGACTGCGGTTTCTTGCCTGCAAAAGCTGTTCTATGCTTCCGGGGGTTCGTTTTCCGCATCCAATCTCGCAGAGAGTTCCCACTAGAATCCGGACCATGTGATGCAAAAAGCCGCTACCACAAACCAGAAACCGCAATTCACCAGGATGCTCCTCGATGTCCAGACGAAGTAGCGTTCTGACGGTAGACTTTTTCATTCTGGGATTGGCACAAAAGCTTGCAAAGTCATGCCGTCCCAAAAGCTTCTTTGCCGCCTCCCGCATGGCATCGATGTCCAGTTTTTCCGGATACTCTGCCAGAAAACGTCGTTCCAGTACCATAGGGGTATCCCCTGTTTTTAATCGGTACTGATAGGTTTTCCGCACTGCATTCAGACGGCTGTGAAACCGGATTGGCACCTCAGCAACCGAAATTACTCCGATATCCTCCGGCAAATAAGTATTCAGGTAATATAGCACCTCAACAGCATCCGGTTCGGACTGCAGGTAAAAGTTCGCCACCTGTCCCGCCGCGTGAGTGCCCGCATCGGTTCTTCCGGCACCGTGGACCTCTACCGGCTTTCCGTCCAGCCGGGACAGCACCCCTTCCAGCTTTGCCTGAATGGTGTCCTTGGTATTTCCTTGCTTCTGCCAACCGTGGTAACGGGTCCCCTCGTATTGCAGTACCATTTTATAGTTCTTCAATGGATTTCACTCCTATTCCGTATAGCCGTAAAGCATCTCATTGCAATATTCCCGGTACTCCTCCGGATTCATCACAGAAAGAAAGGTAAACTCCCGCCCGAGCCGTTCAAGAATCTCCGGCGTCTCGTCCGTTGACCCCAGGTCTACTACGATCAAGTCATCCCGGATATCCTCCCATGCTATGGAGCGAATTAACCCCTCCACCCTGTCCTCACAGTTCTGCAAAGCAATCATCCGATAAGACAAAATATCCTCTTCACACTCCCGCAGGCGGATGGAAAGCATTCCCTTGACCACCAGCTGGACAATCCCATAGGCAGCAAAAAAGGATAGAATAACAATCACAACAGTTTCCACAAAAACACCCCTTTGCATCACTTCGATACTAGTATAGTATGCAGTGATGCGGCAAAGCGTGCAATGGCTAAATCATAAAGTAATCAAACAAGGAACCGAAATCAATCCCGCCGATACAGCTGTTCTTATACTTAGCACAAAGACCCCGGTTTGCCTCCTGCAGTGTATGGCTGGTCACACCACAGGTATGGGACACATAGGTTTCCATGCACGCCGCCAGATGGTCACAGCCACGAATGACCTTGCCATCCACCGGCATAAACTCATCCTTATTATAGGAGGCATTCACCTCCTCGCAGGTCACAAAGGTCACCTTGCCGCCCAATATCACCTTGGTTTCAAACTCGTCCTGGGTGTAGTAGGCAATCTCCCTTTGCCATTCCTCAGGAATCAGGGGGTAGAGAACACTCTCCATCTGCTCCTGCTCGATTTCCTTAATCAGCTCGTCCAGACCCTCTACCGAGTTCTTTACCGGGGATACAATATCTCGGGTCAGCACCTCGGGGATATCGTGGAACAGACCTGCCAGATAGTTATTGATTGCCCGGGTTCTGCAGGCACCCATCTCGCAGGAACAAAGGTAGGATAGGACCCCCACAATCAGCATATGTCCAATAACCGAAGTACTGGGAATCCGGGGGGAGCGGGACCAACGCTGCTGGAACCGAAGCTCCCCAAGCAAATCCGCAAACCCCTGATAGTTCTTATTCCGTAGAAACGTCTTGAAGCAGGGGAGCTTTTCCAACTCCCGCAGCTTACTGTCTATTTCGAACTTAGTCTTATCAATACCGTAGTAATTTCGGCACATATCATAGATGATATCAAACTCCCACTTGGTGGCAAGATAGTGTGCCGCCTCCAATACCCGTTTTTCTTTGGTGCTGTACCCCTCTTCGGTAAAGTACCGTTGGAACCGCTCCGCAAACCCGCCGGGAATGGACTGAAGTTCGGGAAGCATCTCCTGTACTGCCCAACGGTTCAGCTCCGCACCCTTTTCCTCCATCAGCCGATGGAATATGGGCGGCTTAATATCCGTCAGCACCAGCCGATGTAAAAATTCAAAGATACCACCCTCAATAAGCTTGAGCCAATCCAAATCCGGCTCCAGTTTCCCCAACACATAGGCACAAATCATCTTGTGAGACTGCTTGTCCAGCTCACTGAATCCCCGAGATGGCCGGATATGATCATTCCACCGCTCAATGGATGCGGCTTCAAAAATCAGCTCCATCAAAGATTTCCGTATCATAAGTAGCACTTCCTTTTCGACAAAACGCTTTCTTCTATTCTAGCACATCTCCATCAAAAAGGAAAGTATCTTTTTCCAGTTCTTTTTCCCTTTTCTCTACCATAGAATAAACCAAGCCTTTCTTTGGCAAAAATTGACTCTTTTTTGTTACCTTGCGTTTATAAATTATTTATAAATAGTTTATATAATTTTAATACACTCGCTATATAACCATATTAGGTAGTGGTATGTAATTTTTTGATGGGTTTTGTTGAGGAATGGGTGTTGCTTCATCGGCAACCATTTTTTTGACTTTAGCGAAAACAAGGGGACGCCTATGAAAGCGATCATTTATTTGAATTTTATCATTTCGGTTATCTTTACCCTATGCTATGCGTATCAGTTCTTCTATATTTTCGTAGGGCTTTTGAAGAAACCGAAGGTATTTGAAAACGAAAAACCGCACCGTTATGCTATCATTGTTTCCGCCCGAAATGAGGAGGCAGTGATCGGGCAACTGATTGAGAGTATCAAAAACCAGGAGTATCCTGCTGAATTGATTGATACCTTTGTCATTGCAGATAACTGCACTGACAGGACAGCCGCAGTGGCACGAAATGCCGGCGCCATTGTCCATGAACGGTTCAACGACGAACAGGTGGGAAAGGGTTATGCTCTGGACTGGATGTTTGACATTATCCGACGGGAATATGCGGAAAAAGGCTATGACGCCTATATGGTTTTTGATGCGGACAATCTTTTAGACCCGCATTTTGTGGCTGAAATGAACAAAACCTTCTCCCAGGGATACCGGATTCTGACCAGCTACCGAAATTCCAAGAACTTTGACAGCAACTGGATTTCTGCCGGTTCCTCTCTCTGGTTCCTGCGGGAGGCGAAATTCTTAAACAACGCCAGAATGGAGCTTGGTACCAGCTGTGCCATTTCGGGAACCGGCTTTTTGATCAGCGCCGATATCATTCACAAAAATGGGGGCTGGATTCATCACCTTCTGACTGAGGATATTGAGTTTACGGTAGACAGTGTCATTCACGGCGAAACCATCGGGTATTGTGCCAACGCCATCCTCTATGACGAACAGCCTACCCTCTTCCGTCAGTTTTATGCACAACGGCTCCGTTGGGCAAAAGGGTTTTACCAAGTCTTTGGCAAATACGGCGGCAAGTTGTTCAAGGGTGCTTTCAAGGGGAGTTTTTCCTGCTTTGACATGCTAATGACGGTCATGCCCGCCATGCTTCTGACCCTGCTCAGTGCGTTACTCAACGCCATTGCCATTCCGATTTCTGTTTTTACCGGCTCTTCCGAAACCACCAGTCTGGTTCTCTCATTACTCCAGACCTTTGCAAATTTCTATGGACTATTCTTCATTTTGGGTTCTATTACCACCATTACGGAATGGAAACAGATTCACTGTAAAAAACGTTGGAAAGTCATTCTGAACCTGTTCACCTTCCCGGTGGTGATGCTCTCCTACGTTCCGATTGCGGTGGTGGCTCTGTTTAAGAAGGTAGAGTGGAAGCCCATTTCACATTCGGTTTCCCGCACCATAGACGATGTCTGCAACGACAAAATTTCCGTTTAAGACAGAAAATAAAACAAGAACAGTCAAAAGGCATGGAAAAACACCATGCCTTTTTCTTATCTGTTAAATTTGTCCTACAAAGAAGAGGAATAGGTTGTTTTTTCCAAGAATCTATAATATAATTGGCGTAGATGAATTTTTATATTATTTACTATAAGGAGTGACACGATTTGGAAGAAAAGAAAACAAAGAGCTTTGTGCAAGGAGCCTTGATTCTTGGCATTGCCAACCTGATCGTCAAGGTCATCGGCGCCTTTTTTAAAATCCCCTTGACCCATTTAATCGGCGATGACGGGATGGGGTATTTTAACATTGCCTACCAGATTTATACTTTTATGTTTATCATTGCCACCGCCGGTTTCCCCATTGCCATCTCCAAAATGGTGGCGGAAAGCACCGCAAAGGGGAACGAACAGGATGCGCGGCGGATTTTTTCTACTGCCTTGCGTTTCCTTGCTGTCATCGGTCTAATTGGCACCGCACTACTTTTCTGTTTCCCCGACCAGTTGGAGGCTCTGGTATCTGTCCCCGGCTCATCCTTGGGGATTTTGGCAGTTTCTCCTGCCATCTTCTTTGTTTCCCTTTCCTCGGTTTACCGTGGTTATTTCCAGGGCAGGCAGAACATGTATCCCACCGCAGCCTCTGAGGTCATCGAGGCCGCTGCCAAGTTGTTCGTCGGCATTGCCGCCGCATCCTTCTTCATGAAGCTGACGGTAGATGGCACCCTTACCGCCGGTATAGACTGGGCCGCAAACAGGATTCAATCTACCCATCTGCAGACGGTATTTGCTTCGGCAGGTGCAATTTCCGGTGTGACCATCGGCACCTTTCTCTGCACACTGCTTTTAACCATCATATACCTCTCCACCAAAAAGAAGAAATCCTCTCTGCCGCAGATTTCCCCGTTACGCTCCACCCGGAGTATCCTGAAGGAATTGATTGTAATTGCCATTCCCATCACCATTGGCGCATCGGTTTCTTCCCTGACCTCCTTGATTGATATGGCAACCATTACAAGACGGTTGGTAACCCGTCCCGAGGTTCTGGGATATTACGACTTTATGTTCCGGGAGGGTACCAAGTTTGCACAGCAAGCATTGGAAGAGGGCTGGCAAAACCTTGAGCTCTTCAAGCATCAGGCATCTACCCTTTACGGTATGTACACCGGAAAGGCGCTGACCATCTTTAATCTACCTTTAACTTTGGTGGTAGCACTGGGTATGAGTGTAGTTCCTGCCATTTCGGCATCCCTGACCAAGAAAAGTCCTCTGGAAGCCAGGACCATGACCGAAAGCGCCATCCGGATTGCCATCCTCTTTGCAGCACCCTGTGCGCTGGGAATTGCCACTCTTTCCAAGGAGGTTCTCTACATCCTCTTTAGCGAAACCAACGCCCAGTCCGTTCTGGCAATTCTGGCAATTGCTATCATCCCGGTGGCCGTGGTTTCGGTTACCAACTCCATTCTGCAGGCTTACGGAAAGGTTTATCTTCCGGTTATCAATATGCTCATCGGCGGTACCGCAAAGGTTCTGGTCAACCTGTTCTGCATTCCTTATCT
>JAGALN010000132.1 GCA_017625185.1 Clostridia bacterium | reverse complement strand
AGTCCGCTGCTTGTTGTTCCGCCAACTGCCTCGGTAACGACCGTTGTGAAGTTATTGGCTAATGTTCCGTTTACCATACCCACACAGGTACCAACAATCGCCATCAAGGTAATGGGAATCAGCTTGATAATAGTTGCACTGATCTGGAATTTTCCAGCAAGTTTCGGAGAAAGGGCATTCATCACATAAGACGCAATCAGGAAAAAGCCTGCCAATACCAAAACCTCTGGGCCGACCATACTCCACCCGAACAGCACTCCGAAATATCGTGCAGAAACCCAAGCAAGAACAGAGGTCATACCAGGGTAGTAGAGATTTACCATAAACCATGCCATGCCGTACGCATAGCCTTTTCCGCAGGTTGCCTCCGCATAATCGACAACACCACTGACCTTTTCGTACTTGGTTGCCATAACTGCAAACTGAGCAGAACAGATAATCATCAAAAGACCTGTGATTACCCACGCCAAAATACCAAGAGGCATATTGCCGCCAGTTGCCACCAATACATTCTGCGCCTTAAAGAAAACACCGGAACCGATTACAGTTCCTACCACCATACAAATTGCAGTGGCTAAACCATATTTTTGTACAAGTTTTTCCATATTTTCTCTCCCTATTAAAATTTATTAAATTAATTTTTACATAGTATAACACACACTTTTGAATTTGTAAAGATTTTACTTTGACAGGTTCTTTCATTTTTCGCCAAGACTGTCCAATAGAATTTTCAAGTCCTTCTCAGAAACCATATGGCAAACCACAAAAATCCCTGCGGATTCGAAAATCCGCAGGGATCCTTTTTTAAGTAATAATGAATTAGTCTGCCACGTTTTCTTTCATCCAGTCAAGGGTAATATCAACTGTTTTAAGACCAATGTCTGCGACACAGTTGGAGCAAAGAATGATGCCGTCAATTTTATCTTCTTCAACCCACTTTTTGTAGAGGTTAAGCTGATACAGCATCTCTTCATCAGTGTACTCTCTGCAATCGCCGTAGCTCCAGAGATAACAACCATGGTACAGCTTCTGTCCAGGTCTCATCATTCCACGAAGTTTTTCCAAATCTTCCTCAAGATTTACCAGGTTGCTACCTACCCAATTCCATGTTGTTACCACATCACAGGTATGAAGCCAGGGAATGTTTTCTTCCAGAAGCTGGTGTTCATAAATAACACACCATAAATCTAAATTCGCAGCATGAAGTCTGTCAGCAAAACCTTTCAACACTTCAGGAGTATAGACAACCTTTCTCTTTTCAGAGAAAAAATCATCCATGACACCGGCAACCAGATTGGGGTACTTGTCAACCAGCTGAAGTACGTCATCCAAATCGTCGCCGCCATTGTCATTCCGCAAAGAACCGTTGTCGCCAATAATAGAAAATGCTACCTTAGGAAATTCCACCAGCTTATCCATTTCCTTATCAAAGGGAGGCTCCGGCTTTCCAAACATGCCGATTCTGCACATGTTGTGAATGCCAAAGAATTTTCCGCCTTCTTCCGGAGTCATCTTATTATCGCCAGGCAATCTGATTTTTCCGTCACTATTTGTCATCTCGTGATGGGAGTTCGGGTCCTGACCCCAGAGCCACCAATGATCTCTTGTTAACTTTGCCATAATATCACCTCATAATGATTGATAAAATACTTTATCACTTTTATCAACATTATAAGGCATCTTTTTCCCAAATGCTATGGGGTTTTACAAACGAAAAATAGGTATTTCAACCATTTTTAGTTTCTACTGGCAAGATACTTTTCCACAAAATACGAGGCAGTGGCACCGTCGGCGGCAGCAGTGACAATCTGCCGAACCGCTTTGGTTCGCACATCCCCTGCTGCAAAGACCCCTGGAAGATTGGTGCAAGTGCTTTCATCCGCAATAATATAGCCGGCATCATCCAGCGCAACTTGTCCCTGAAACAACCGGGTTTCCGGAACCCGTCCAATGCTGATAAACACCCCATCCACCGGAATTTCCCGCACTCCGCCATCTACCTTATTTTCAATTTTGACAGCTTTCACCCTGCCATCTGCTAAAATCTCACTGACCTGACCGTTCCAGACAAACTCAACGTTTTCCGCCTGCATCAGAGGTTCGTGATATACCTTGGTGGCACGAAGGGAATCCCTACGGTGAATCAAGTACACCTTTTCGCATATCTTGGAAAGCAAAAGCACATCTGCCGCCGCCGAATTGCCGCCGCCGACCACCGCAACAGTCCTACCTTTATAGAACATTCCGTCGCAGGCGGCGCAATAGCCCACGCCCTTCCCGATGAGGCTTTCCTCCTCGGGAAGTCCCAGATGCCGATGCTCAGCACCAGTGGCAATCACCACCGCGTCTGCAAAAAAGGTCCCCGCCGAGGTTTCTACCGTCTTAGGATTGCCGGTCAGCTCCACAGACAGAACCTCTGCCTGAACAGTTTCTGCTCCAAACCGGTGTGCTCCGTTTTGCATTTTAAAACCCAAGGTAAACCCGTCTACTCCCTCGTCAAAGCCGGGATAATTATCAATCATCTGGGTCTGGGTCATCTGCCCGCCAGCAGAAAATTTCTCCACAACCAAGGTTTTGAGCCCTGCCCTGGTACAATACAGCGCCGCAGTATATCCTGCCGGTCCGCCGCCAAGGATGATCGCTTCATAGTTTTTTTCTGCCATATCCTACACTTCCTTTTTACAGCATCTCCAAAATCTGGTTCTTGGGTTTTGCTCCAACACTGCTGTTAACAATTTTTCCTTCTTTCACTACGAACAGGGACGGAATACTCATAACCTCAAATTTCGTCGCCAGCTCCGGCTCTTCGTCCACATTGACCTTGCAAACCTTAATTTCCGGATGCTCCTTTGCAATTTCATCCACAATGGGGGAAACCATCCGGCAAGGACCGCACCAGCTTGCCCAGAAATCCAGCAGAACCGGTTTATCACTTTTGAAAACCTCTTCTTCAAAATTATTCTTTGTCACAACAACGACTGCCATAAACTTGTCCTCCTTTGATATTCTTTTTTCTTATCTCTTGACCTTGCAAGAGTAAAATATTATAATACTATTATGAAGAAAAATACCGCCTCTTATGAGGCCTCTTTTTTCCTAAATGCGAATTGAATGAAAGGTGAATCCTATGATTTTTGGCGGATTTCAAAAACTAACATTACTAGACTATCCTGGCAAGGTTGCCTGCACCGTTTTTACCAAGGGCTGTAATTTTCGTTGCCCCTTTTGCCACAATGCCAATCTGGTCAATCCGGACGGGCAGGAACAGTCCATCCCATCAGAAGAAGTTCTTTCCTATTTAAGAAAACGAAAAGGAATTTTGGAAGGCATCTGCGTATCCGGCGGGGAACCCCTGCTTCATGACGACCTGCCGGACTTTCTCCAAGAAGTCAAAACCCTAGGCTACGCCGTCAAGCTGGATACCAACGGTAGCTTTCCGGATAAGCTTAAAGAGCTTGCAAAGAGCGGTCTCATCGATTATGTTGCCATGGACATCAAAAACTCTTTGCAAAAGTATCCCGTAACCGCCGGCTGTGAAACCCTCAAGCTTGATCGCATCAACGAAAGCATCGACTTTCTAATGCAGAGCTCCCTGCATTACGAATTCCGCACAACTGTCGTAGAAGAACTTCATACCGCATCCGACATCAAAGCCATCGCAAAACGTATCGCCGGCGCCCAAAAATACTTTCTGCAGAATTTTGTAGATTCTGGCAACATTATAGAAAAAAATCTTCATTCTGTCAATGAGGAAACACTGGAATTGATGAAATCTGCAGCTGCCGAATTCGTGAAACCCGCGAAAATACGTGGAAAAAACTGAAAATTTCTTCGAATGTTACATTTGTGTTAAAAGCACAAGATATTGTGTTTTTGTTATTGACATACCACATTATGTGTGTTACAATGAATTCACTTCGATAAATTGTAAATTGTAATTAGGAGGTGCGTTATGTATAATGTAGTAAAAAGAGATGGAAAACTGGCAATGTTTGACATCACAAAAATCAGCACGGCGATTCGGCAAGCCTTTGACGCCTGTGACAGACAGTATAATGACGACATCATTGATTTTCTTGCCCTGAAGGTTACGGCAGAGTTTGAGCCCCAGGTCAAGGATGATAAAATTGAAATCGAGCACATTCAGGACAGCGTAGAGTCGGTACTCATCAAAGCAGGTTACAGCGATGTTGCAAAGGCATACATCGTTTACCGCCGCCAGAGGGAAAAAATCCGTAATATTGGTGCCACCATGGTTGACTATAAAGCCATTGTGGACAACTATCTGGACATCAACGACTGGCGCGTCAAGGAGAATTCCACTGTAACCTATTCAGTAGGCGGTCTAATTCTGAGCAACTCCGGTGCTATCACCGCCAACTACTGGCTTTCCGAAATCTACGATGATGAAATCGGGAATGCTCACCGAAACGCAGACATTCATATTCACGACCTGTCCATGCTCACCGGTTACTGCGCCGGTTGGTCTTTAAAGCAGCTGATTCAGGAAGGTCTGGGCGGTGTTCCTGGAAAGATTACTTCCTCCCCTGCCAGCCACCTGGCAACCCTTTGTAACCAGATGGTTAACTTCCTGGGTATCATGCAAAATGAGTGGGCAGGTGCACAGGCATTTTCCTCCTTTGATACATATCTGGCTCCCTTTGTTAAGGTGGACAACTTAAGCTATGATCAGGTGAAAAAGTGTATTGAGTCCTTCATCTACGGCGTAAACACACCCAGCCGTTGGGGTACCCAAGCACCCTTCTCCAACATTACTCTTGACTGGGTAGTGCCCCAGGATTTGGCAGAACTGAACTGTATTGTAGGGGGTAAGGAACTGGACTTTAAGTACAAGGACTGCCAGAAGGAAATGGACATCATCAACAAGGCATTCATCGAAATTATGATTGACGGCGACGCCAACGGCAGAGGTTTCCAGTATCCCATTCCTACATACTCCATCACCAGCAACTTTGATTGGTCGGATACCGAAAACAACCGTCTTCTCTTTGAGATGACCTCCAAGTACGGCACCCCTTATTTCTCCAACTACATCAACAGCGATATGGAGCCCAGCGACGTCAGAAGTATGTGCTGCCGTCTCCGTCTTGACTTAAGAGAACTCCGGAAAAAATCCGGCGGTTTCTTCGGTAGCGGTGAATCCACTGGTTCTGTGGGTGTTGTTACCATTAACATGCCGAGAATCGCATACCTTGCCAAGAACGAAAAGGATTTTTATACACGTCTTGACAAAATGATGGATATTGCGGCACGGTCCTTGAAGGTGAAGAGAACCGTAATCAGCAAACTCTTGGATATTGGTCTTTACCCCTACACTAAGAGATACCTTGGCACCTTTGACAACCACTTCTCCACCATTGGTCTGGTGGGCATGAACGAGGTTGGTCTCAACGCTACATGGCTGAAGGCTGACTTAACCCACGAAAAAACCCAGCAGTTTACCAAGGATGTCCTGAATCATATGCGGGAACGCCTTTCCGATTATCAGCAGGAATACGGCGATTTGTACAATCTGGAGGCAACTCCTGCAGAGTCCACCGCATTCCGTCTTGCAAAGCATGACTTAAAGCATTACCCTGACATTGTAACTGCCGGAGAAGAGGGCGGCACTCCTTACTATACCAATAGCTCCCATCTGCCGGTTGGCTACACCGAGGATATCTTTACTGCTCTTGATATCCAGGACGAGCTCCAAACTCTCTACACCTCCGGCACCGTCTTCCACGCTTTCTTAGGAGAAAAGATGCCCGATTGGAAGTCTGCGGCAGCTCTGGTTAAGAAGATTGCGGAAAACTATAAACTTCCTTACTACACCTTGTCCCCCACCTATTCGGTATGCAAGACCCATGGCTACATTGCGGGAGAGCAGTTCACCTGCCCTGAGTGCGGCGGTCCCACTGAGGTTTATAGCCGGATTACCGGCTACTACCGTCCGGTACAGAATTGGAATGACGGCAAGGCACAGGAGTACAAGGAACGGAAGGTTTACGATATCGCAAGCTCTAAGCTGATTAAGGTAAAAGCGGCACTTGCTGGCGGCGAGCAGGAAAATACATCTTCCTGTGATATTGCAGACGGCACCTATCTCTTTACTACGGCAACCTGCCCCAACTGTAAGGTGGCAGCATCCTTGCTGGACAAAAATGCGGTTGCCTACAGCAAGCTCCTTGCAGACGAAAACAAGGAACTGGCAACCCAGCTTGAAATCAAACAGGCACCCACCATGGTCACCGTAGCAAACGGTCAAATCAGTAAGTATGCCGGAGTTTCTGATATCAAAAAGGCATTGAAGGTGTAATCT
>JAGALN010000131.1 GCA_017625185.1 Clostridia bacterium | reverse complement strand
TCAACTACGGTAATCACCTTATAGTTGGTGTTGATGTTCAGGACCTCAGCGGTAAATTCGCCCTTTTCGTTGGTCACAAAGGTAGTCGCATTGATGCTCTTGATTTCCTCACCGTCCAGGGTTCCGCTGACTGAAACACCAGGGCGCAGGTCATAGATGGTGGCATCGGTGCCGGATACCTTAACCTTAACATTGGAACGAAGTCTGTAATTGACCTCCTCACCGTCAACCAAAATGGTCACCGACGGGGTCTTTGCGATAATGATTTCCTGCAGAACGCCACTGAACTTCTCCAGTGAGCTGGTTGCAACCACCTTGGTCACCTTACCATAGGTCAGGGTCAGGGTCATCTTGTCCCCCGCTGTCAATTCCCGGTACTCTACCGTTTCGTCATCCCGTTCCACCTTGGCTCCCTTGTTGGATACCACATAGGTCTGGTCCTCTACGGTCAGGTAAACGTGATTTTCTTCATCAAATTCAACCTCTTCCAAAGTGCCCTGAATGGTCTCAGTTTTTTCGGACACTGCAACAGATACAATCTTACCGTTCTTAATGATAACCTTGACAAAGTCATTCTTTTTCAGATCGGTGAAGCTTGCCTTGCTGCCATTGATAGAATACGCACAATTCTCTGTTGCGGTATAGGTTGCCTTGTTGGAGGAATCCTCGGTATCCGCCAGGGTAATCTTCTTGCCGGAGGCGTTGGTTGCCAGCTGAGAAATTTTAGCGTAAACCAGGGTGCCGTCTTCCTCAGGCTGGGTGGTTCCCTGACCGTTTACCGTAATCACCTGAATATGTCCGTCAATTTCCAGGGCTGTAACCTCACTGCCCTCCTCAAGAGCAGACAGGCTGATTTCCATGCCATCCTTCCGGGCAACGGTGTCCTCATTGATCTTTCTTTCGCTGCCGGAACCGTTTTTATCCATCAGGATAACCCCATTGGCAAGATCCAAGGTATCAATGGTTGCCCTATAAACCATCTTATCCAGTCGGTCAATCATTCTGGATAAGAGCATTGCCATCTGGGCACGGGTCAGGGAGGTGGTGGGAGAGAACTGCGGCTCGCCGGCCTCATTGGCGTCCATGCCGTTCATAATGCCCTCTTCGGTAACATACTCCACATAGGGTTTGGAGGAAGCAGGAATCAAACCGCTGTCTGCATAGGTTTCCCCCTCTGCAACATACGCCTTTGCTTCGGTATTTCTGCCCAGCATTTTAGACATCAAAACCGCTGCCTGATGCCGGAAGAGCTCGGTGTTGGCATTTGCCGCAGAGGCATAGCTTGCCAAATCACTCTCGGTCAGGATTCCTAAATACAAAAGATAACTGAGCTCGGTCACATAGGTTCCGTTATACTTGGCAGCAACCTGACCGTACTGTGCCTTTGCCGCAGCAGAAACCTCTGCATAATCAGCCTCTTCCGCTCCCAAAATTCTGCCCATCAAAAGCAGACATTCCAGTTTGGAGATGGCACGGTAGGGCTTATAGGTGCCATCTTCATAGCCCTTGATATATCCTGCATCGGTCATCTGCAAAATGGCATCCTTTGCCCAGGAAACGGTGGGGTCGCCCTCCACGTCGTTGAAGGTCAGCGCCATTGCCGGAATGGCACTGCACATCAGCACCAGGCAGATGCTTAAGATACCGCAAAGCAATCTGGTTTTTTTCATAATTCATTCCTCCTGTTTTTTCAAAAAAGTTCCAAAATCCACATGATATTCGACTTGTTTTATTTCAATATACCATATCTTCTATTATAATTCAAGTGTCTATGAAAAATTTTTCCGAAATATTTTTTAAACTTTTTTTGCCAATCCTGCCAGAATGTTGGGTGTGTAATTTTTCTTCCTCTGCACAAAATAAATGCGTAAATAGACAAAAATCAACAACCAAAAAGCAATTCACAATTGAGGAGGAAATGATTATGTTAAAAAGATGTATTTCTTCGCTTCTCGTCTTTTGTTTTGTGTTCGGCTTGGGTGTTTTCCCCGTATTTGCAGAAGAGCCCATCAATGAGGCTTCTGTTTACATGGAAGAAACTCAACCCGTTTCCGGCAACGGCGAAGGCGAAAGCCTGTCCGGGCTTCCCGGCACAGTTCCCCAAACCGTTCTGCCCTCTTTGGAGCAGTCCGGCATGGCGGGCCGTATGTCCTTTGACGGCACCAACACCGACGGCACTTTGGATATCGCCGATGGCATCAATACCAATTTAGTTGAAAATAGTTCCAAGTATAACGGGATGGCGGCAACCCCGGTTCCCGAAACCCCTGCACTTTCCCGTTACAGCACCAGACAGGTTAACCTATCACCTGACATTGTAGGCACCCAGTACGAAGAAGCCGCCGAGCTTTTAGGTGCACTGGGTATCATGGTGGGTGACGCAGAAACCGGCGCTTTTCGTCCCAACGACAACATCATCCGAAGCGAGATGGCAAAGGTTGCGGTCTACTCCGTAGGTCTTGAGGACATCGCCAAGGGGTCTATGGGTTCTACCAAGTTCCCTGATGTTCCTGCCGGTCACTGGGCAACCGGTGCCATCAACGTTGCCGACCAGCAGGGCATGGTTTTGGGTGACGACGTCGGTACCTTCCGTCCCGACGACCCGGTTCTTCTTCAGGAGGCAGTAACCATTATGGTTCGTGCCATGGGTTATGAGCCCGCCGCAGAGGACAAGGGCGGCTACCCTACCGGTTATCTGTATATCGCATCCAACAACCAGCTCTTCCGCGGTCTTTCCGGAAATGCCGGCGACCCTGCAACCCGTGGGGATATTGCGCAGCTGATTTTCAATGCTCTCACCGTCAACCTGATGGAGCAGACCGGATTTGGCACCAACACCTCTTATGAAGTGGTGGACAAGACCCTGCTCTATGACAGACTGAATGTGGAAAAGGGTTACGGACAGATTACTGCCACCACCGAAACCGCTCTGGACGGAGGCAGTACCACCGACGAAAATACCCTGATGATTGACAAAAACTACTACAGAGAAGGGGACACCAATGCAAAACAGCTCCTTGGTTATAATGTCCTCTATTATGCACGGCTGGACAAAACCACCGATGACAAGACCCTAATCAACGTCCGTCCCCAGCAGAACAAAAACAAGGTCATCACTGCCAACTCCGACGATATTGTTTCGGTAACCGGAGAAGCTGACCAGAACAAGACCTTTGAATATTGGGAAGACGAAACCGCCAGCCGTTCCAAAACCGCAACCATTGCATCTGACGCCACCTATATCTATAACGGCAAGTACAAGACCGGCATCACCAACGAGGCGCTCAAGCCCACCGCTGGTAATGTGATGTTACTGGATGCAGACACCAACGGCATCTATGAAATTGTCTTTGTGAACCATGTGACCAACCTGGTGGTTGACACTGTTTCCACCGTAACCGGCAGAGTCACCGACAAATACCTGAACGGCTCTCTGGTCTTTGACGAAAATCAGGAAACCGTTCAGTTCAGCCTCATCAAGGACGGTGCTGAAATCGGCGTGGCTGACCTTGCCGAATGGAATGTCATCTCCTACACCATCAGCGATGACCGGAACCTGATTAAGGGCTATGTTTCTGACGATTCCATCACCGGTATGGTAACCGAAGCAACGGCGAACGGCTACCGTATTGGGGAGAGTGAAGAGCTCTATAAAAAGGCTGCCAACTATCCCAATGCCATCTCCCTCCGTGACCGTGGCACCTTCTATCTGGATATGGAAAACAAGATTGCCGCTGTGAACACCAACGCAACGGTAGGCACCGACCAGGGCCAGAACAAAAAGTACGGCTATCTTATCGGTGTTGCCATGAACGACACCTTTGAAACCACTGCACAGTTCCGAATCTTTACTATGGCAGGGGAAACCCAGATTTTGACCAGTACCAATAAGATGCGGCTGAATGACCAGTATGGTCAGGAGCCGGCGGATGTCTTGGATGCCATAACCGGAGGCGGAACACTAACACCGCAGCTTGTGGTTTATGAAACCAACAGTGCCGGCAACATCAACGCCATCGAAACCGCAGCAGACAACACTGCAGCCGGAACCCCCGACCCCGACACCTTTACCCTGAATATCCGGAAGGACGATATGGTTTATAAGGCAGCATCCAGTAAGCTGGACAATGTAACGGTATCTGACAGAACCATCATCTTTGACATTCCGGAAGGTGCAGGCACCGACACCGAAAAGTATTCCATCCGCACCAAGAACACTCTGTCCAACGACTCCTCCTATGACGCCATCGTCTATGACTTGCAGGAGAACTATGAGGCACGGGTTATCGTCATCACCAGCTCCGTTGGCGTAACCGCTCCTGAATCTCCGATTTTGGTTGTGGACCACATTGGTGCAACCCAGAATGAGGACTACGAGGACACCGACCGGGTTTACGGCTGGCAGAACGGAAAGGAAGTCAGCTTCCTTGCCACCGACAAAACAGTGCTTCGTAAGAGCGGCGATGGCGGCTCGGTAGCACTCACCAAGGGTGATATCATCCAGTATCGGACCAATAGCAAGGGTGAAATCGACAGCATCAACCTGCTCTTTGACACTCGTGCCAAGAACACCGAGTTCATCACCCAGGTATCCGAGGACCTGACCACTGTTTACGGACGGGTTACCAGAAAGTTCAGCGGCAGTGTGAACATGACAGTAAACGGCGCTATCCACAACTTCACCGTAGCAAACGATACTCTGGTATACCTCTATGACTCCGCAAGACCCAAGGCAGAAATCCAGGTTGTATCTCCCGCAGACATTGAAATCTACGAAGAGGGCAATGAAGCAAGACTCTTCCTGAAGATTTATGATGATGTGGTTCAGGAAATGGTTATTGTAAGATAACGGTTTCGAAAAACAGAAAATGCGTGAATCATCAGATTCACGCATTTTCCCTGTTCCTGCTAAATCCGGTATAGGAATCCGTCAGCGGTTTCTACCGTTTCCGGAGTTCCTCCCCTTGCAATCATTTCTTCGTAGTCGTCCTCGGTTTTTTTGGTGGAAGAGGAACCTTTCTTAGCTGATTTTTGGGTGGTTTTGTTGTTGCTCAACTGTTTTCCCAAAAGCTCCTCCAAAAGAAGTTCTTCGTAATATTTCAGGTAAATCTCTGCTTCCTGATAATCCAAAAACAGATTTTTGTTCTGGAGATTCTTCTGGATTACAGCAAGCCCGGACAGCTTATCGTTCCAGTCACTTTCCTTTTCTGCAATCTCATATTTCTGCTGATTTTGCAAATCCGTCCAGTTTTTCTCCCAGGCCTTTTCGTCCCGCTCCACATTGGAGAGGGCAACGGCATTGACATTCGCCCGCTGGTCTGCGTTGGCATCGGCTGCATTTTGATAAGCAACTTTATACAAGTCTACCATTTCGTTTACCAGGTCAAGGTCTGCCTGGTATTCGTCCAGATACCGCTGATACGCCTGGGCTGCCAGCTCGGGAACTACGTCGGTCATCTGCTTGGCATAATACTGCCGTGCCTGACCGCCTGCCGTTACAGCGGCGGAGCTTGCATAGCCGCCGGTCAAGGCTGCCATATCAGCAATCGCCTCTCTTCCGGCACGCTCTCCCTCCAGCTGATACTTCTTCCGGTATGCCTGAAACACCGGATCGGTATCCGGGTCATAGGAAAATGCTTCCCGTTTTTCCAATTGGTTCAGCAGCCGTTCCGCCCCGGACAGATATTGGGAGGCATAGGCTTTTGCCAAAGCGGCAGGCGTCTGCACTCCCGCAGTATCTGCATACTGCTTTACTGCATTGTCTACCACATTCTTTCTTGCCCAGGCTTTTCCCTCATCGTCAATATAGAGAACATCAATGGGACTTCCGCCGATGGATACCGTGCCGTTTCCGTAGCTTAAGGCATCCGCCGACAGCCCGTAGGCTCCTGCCGCCGCACCGTAGGCATCGCTGACCCGCACCACCGGGTTGGAAGAGTTTTGGAACTGCCCCACCACACTCTTCTGGATATCCGATGCTTTGGCGTAGGACACGCCGGCGTCCTCATCCAGATAGCTTGGTTTGAGCAAGGATTTTCCGCCCAGTGTCACGGTCCCGCTAGTGTTATCATAGCCGATTTCACTGTCAGAAAATCCCATATCCCGCAGTGTTTTCCGAACTCCCACCAGCCCCTCGGTAGGGTCTTTTTCCTTTTTTGTTTCATTGTTATAATCCATAGGTTTTTCCTCCTTGATGGGTGGTTATTTCCAGGTCGTGCAGAACAACATGCCCGGTCCCCGAAATCCGGAGCCGGAAGCTGTCACAGTTTTGGAACCGTACCGGAATCCGCTTTACGCCAAAGCCCTGATCCGGGGAAAGCTCTCCGCAGCTGATAAAATCCCCTCCGTCATGGGAAATTTCTACTGTGACCCGGGCGTCCTTTTCCCTCTCCAACCGGAGCCAGAGGCAGTTAACCCCCTTATGCTCCATGGTATGGTAGGTAAAAGGCGTGGTGGTCAGGGACCATTCCACCAACTCCTCTCCATAGCCGAAAGCCCAGACCGCATCTGCAGTCGCGCCGTAGAGCCTGCCGCCCATGGTGAGAAAGCCCAGATAGGGAGTATCATCCTCCCGATACCATACGCCAAAATTCGGGTCATAGACCAGAACATCACATTCCCCCTCCTCGGTGTATGTCGCAGCAATGTAGCGGCGCCCGTCACTGCCAGCCGCCGCCCGGCAGTAGTTCTTGGAGCCAAGCTGGTAGCTGATGCAGTATGGTTCTCCTCCCCCGTATACCGAAAACCCGGTGGGAGAAAGATAATAAAGAACCCCGGAAAGCTCCGCAATGCTCCGTCCGTCTACGCATCCGCCCAGGGTTTGCTTGGGGATGGAGAAGTTCCGGGGTGCATCTCCATAAACGTGATGAATACATTCCCGTTTGAATGCAACCACTGCGGAACGGTAACTGCAGATTCCCGTGAACTCCCCTGGCGTCCCGATTCTGCCGTACCAGCTGTCCTCGGAAAGACCCTGAAAGGAATTGAAGTTCTGGCAATCCCCCAGCTTGGAGGCGTAAATGTACTCCCCATTTTCCGCAGTGCCCCAGAGGCGGTTGTTATGAACACAGACATGATTCATATCGGGAATGCTAACCTTGATGGTAACGCTCCCGCTTTCGGTGGTGTTTTGAAAGGTGGCATAGCCTCCCTGCTTGTTAAAAAGGAGAAGGTTCAGCCGGGAGCTTGTTACCG
>JAGALN010000130.1 GCA_017625185.1 Clostridia bacterium | reverse complement strand
ATCACTTTTTTCGCATCAGCTTCTTCCCTGGTTACCGCCTTTTGCACCGAAAGTCCCATCAGGAAGAAGTTCAGCAGCATCACTGCCGCACCCCAGAGAGTCCCCCAAAGCACAGCGACACTCCACTTTCCTGCCAGCAAAAAGCCAACCTGCAAAAAAAGAGAAAAGACTCCCGACCATGCCGCCAGATAACGGGTTTCCCGCAGAACTGTTTTATCCACCTTACTCATCACATACGCTCCTTGTTTTTTATCACAAAGCCTTTCACTACTTTATACCAAAAACCAATATTCTATACTTTCAAAAAGATGCAGAACAAAATCGGTAAAAATACTGCCGGCAAGCTATTGACCAGTTTGATTTTGGTAATGCCCAAAAGATTCATTCCCAGTGCCAGAATCAGCACAGAACCAGAACAGGTCATCTCGGCAATGACATAGTCGCTCAAAAAGGGGGCAATCACTTGGGCAAGGAGCGTAATAGACCCTTGCAGAATCAATACCGTGACCGCCGAGAGCATCACACCCCCGCCTAAGGTGGACGCCAAGACAATGGCAGAAATCAAATCTAAAATCGCCTTGGTGAACTGCATCTCATGGTTACCGGAAAGTCCCGATTGGAGAGGTCCCACAATGGTCATGGCACCCACGCAGAAGAGCAAAGACGCACTGACGAAGCCCTCGGTTATCTTTCCCGGCTCCCCGTTTTTGCTAATCTTTTTCTCCAGCCAGCCGCCAAGGCGGTTTAAGCGTTCATCCAGGTTCAAAAGGGTGCCGATCAAGGCACCAAACACCAGGGACAGTACCAAAACCAACGTATTTGCTCCCTCCGCCATTCCGTCTATTCCGATGTAAAGCACCGCCAATGCCACCGCCGTTGTCATTCCCTTAGCAATCCGCTCCGGCAATCCCCTTTTAAGGAACATTCCTATCAAGGAACCTAGCATCACCGTTGCTACATTGACCCATGTGCCCAGCATAAGCCACACCTCACAAACTCAAAACTTCTAGATTCTTCCTAGAAAAAGCTAAATTTAATTATATTATAAATCACATCTGTTGTCAACGATTTTTCCTTCTATCTATGGTGCTTTGGGGAAACTTTTTTGTTGCAATTCTTCCCTTTCGGTATTCCCCCGGCGTCACACCCATGTACTGCTTGAACAGCCGATACCCATAAGAAATATCGGTCAAAGCAACCTCGGCACAGGCTTCCTCAAAAGACTTACCCATTCTCTGCATCTGCTCCGCCATCTTCAAGACCTTTTCCCGGGCAATATACCGGGCAATGGTCAATCCGTTGACCTGTTGAAAACTATAGTTGATATAATTGGGTGTTTTGCCGATTGCCTCTGCAATCTCTTTTAAGGTAATCTTCTCCCCCAACCGGTCTTCAATATACCGCTTGACCTGTCGGCTAATTTTTTCAAAAGCCGGGCTATAATGCAATCCCTTTCGATGATTCCGGGCATAAGCATCCATCTTCTGTAAAATTCCTAACACACGCAAGGATGCCCCAAAGGTACTTTGCTCAGATTCCCGCTCCATCTTCAGAATGATAGAAGTCAATTCTTTCCGAATTTCCTCCGCCTCTTTTCCCGGCGGTATCACAAGAGGAAGTAAAATCCCCTCCTGATCCGGCGGCGGCTGATCATCCCTTTGAAGAGATAACTCATAGTCCATTTCTAATTGAATAGTATAATGCTCGTTATTGTCCGAATTCAATGCTGTCAAACGAATGGGAAGCTCCCGAAAAATAATAAAGATACTTCCCTCTCGGATGCGATAGACTCTGCCATAGAGTTCTATCTGTATTTCACCTGTTGTATTGCATACAACCTCGAAATTCTTCTGGTGTCCGGTGTAGTCATTTTGATATTCCGGTGCAATAAAATGATGGGCAAAACCGATTTCTGGAATGGAATCAAACTGCAAAAAACCGCAATACATCCCCTCACCTCCTTAGTTGTAGTCTAACACAAAAACGTTGTTTTGTCCATAAAAATTTGTTTTGTCCATTGTTATTTCAAAAAGACATCTGTACAATGGGGGCAAAAAAAGAAACCCAATTTATTTTTAGGAGAGAAAAAACATGAAAAAAGCGTATTTTTACATTGATGACACCATTTGGGTACTGCGGGATTTGACCCGGAAAAAACCGGCATCCCTCTTTGACACGCCCCTTTTGAAGGTATTAAAAGAGGCGCATGACAAGTACGGGGTCAAGACCCAGCTGAATTTGTTCTATCGCACCGATACCGCCTACGGCTACGATGAATTTTCTTTAGCCGATGTCACCGACGCCTACAAGGCAGAATGGGAAGCCGCATCCGACTGGTTGAAGCTTGCATTCCATGCCAAGGAAGAGTTCCCCGACTACCCCCATGTAAACGCCTCTTACGAAGACACCAAGGCACTTTTCAAGGATATTGAGAAGGAAGTCTTCCGGTTTGCCGGAGAAAAGAGTTTTACTTATGCCACTTGCCCCCACTGGGTTCCGGTGAGCAAGGATGGCATTAAGGCACTCCGGGACTGCGGCGTTACTCTGATGGACGTAACTGCCGGCGGAAACCCCAGAGAGTACAACGGCGATCCCAACTCCCTGCCCTACGGTCACGCAGCACGGTTGCTTCAAGGCAGAAAACCGGAAACCAAGGTCTTTAACCGGGGCGGCAGAGATGTTGCCATCAACAACTCCATTTGTGGCTATAACCACCTCCCGGGGGAAGAACCTGCAGCTCAAGCAAAGGATTTTTCCGTCATTTACGATAAGGAAACCGATATGAACTTTAAGATATTCTGCAGCTCCTGCCTGAACCTGATTCCCTATGAGGAAATTGAAGGGGATTTCGCTCCGCTTCTGGGCAATGAGTACATCGGCATCTGCGACCACGAGGAATATTTCTACGAAGACTATTTTGCATATCAGCCGGACTACGCTGATAAAATCTACAAAATGGGTGAAATTCTCAAGAACAACGGCTACGAATTCTTCTTCATGGAAGAACTGGCAAAGTAGGTGATCGTTTTATGCTACAGCTTTTTACTGCAACACTTTCTCCCATGCTGACCATGTTTCTCTTCATGGCATTGGGATACTTCATGCGTAAAAAACACCTTCTTCCTGAAAACACAGATATGGTTCTTTCCAAGCTGGAAACAATGCTTCTGGTTCCGGCAGTTAGCCTTTCGGTGACCTTGGAATATGGAACAGTAAAGACCTACATCGACAATCTTCCCACTATTTTATATGGGCTGGTTGCCGTTCTCCTTGCCATCGGCATTGCCATTCCATTATCCCAGCTTTTTGGGCGGCAAACAAGCCTTTACCAGAGAAATATCTACCGTTATGCGCTTACCTTTGCCAATTATGGCTTTATGGGGAATGCCATTGTTCCCTTAATCCTGAACGGTGACGAGGCATTGTTCCGCTACTGTCTGTTCACTCTGCCAATCGGCATCCTTACCTATTTTTTTGGAATCCCCTTGCTGATTCCAAAGGAACATCGAAGCAGTAACCCGATTTTGGGGTTCTTCAATCCCGCAATTTGTGCATGGCTTCTAGGATTACTTCTTGCCATCACCGGCGCTACCCAGTACATACCAGGCTTTGCGCTATCGGTGGTTTCTTCCCTCAAAAACTGCATGGGTCCTATCGCTATGTTTTTGACCGGCTTTGTCATTGCCGGCTTCTCCTGGAACGAGATTCTAGCTGACAAAAAGGTATATATCGCCACCTTTCTGCGGTTATTTGTTTTGCCGGCAGTGATCTTGGTTCTCCTGCATCTGCTGGGGGCATCCAAAGAAATTCTAGCACTGACATTCTTCGCTTTTGCAACGCCGCTGGGAATGAACACAGTAGTTTATCCTGCCTCCTACGGCATGGACACCAAAACCGGTGCCGGTATGGTAACCATTTCTCACACCTTATCGGTTTTGTCAATTCCGATTATGTACACTCTATTCAATATCATTTTTTAAACTATACACCGCCCGATTGACATTTTTCTCGGGCGGTGTTATAATATCCTCGATTTTTGTAGAAAAAGGTGTTATCTATGACGTTCCTCAAGAAAAATCCGGTCATGCTGATTGCCGCTCTGGCGGCGGTGATTTCCTGCATCTTTGTGCCGCCGGACGGAAATTATCTGGAGTATTTTGACTTCAAGACTCTGACTTGTCTGTTCTGCACGCTGGCAGTTGTCTGTGCCCTCAAGAACATCTACTTTTTCCGGATTGTTTCCGCCAAAATCATTACGATTTTTACCTCAACCCGTTCCGCTATCATTGCCTTGGTATATATCACATTTTTGGGTTCCATGTTGATTGCCAATGACATGGCACTCATCACCTTTCTCCCTCTTGGATACTATGTCATTACATCTACGGACAATCGGAAATATCTGGCATTCACCTTTATTATGCAAAACATTGCCGCAAATTTAGGCGGGATGCTGACCCCCTTTGGGAATCCGCAGAATCTTTTCATGTACTCCTATTACAACATCCCCACCATGGAATTTGTAGAAATTATGCTGCTCCCCTTTTTGGTTTCGGTTACATTGATTACCCTTTGTTGTCTGTTTGTCAAGAATGACAAGCTGGTCATTAAACAGGAATGTGACATTCCCCTGAACAAAAAGAAAGCCATTCTTTATGGCATCCTCTTTCTGCTTTCCATCGTCATTGTCTTTCGGGTAATTCCCTATTGGCTTGGGCTGATTGTGATACCCCTGGTGCTGTTCTTCACCGATAAGCATGCCCTCCGCCGGGTGGACTATCCCTTGCTTTTGACTTTTGCGTTTTTCTTCATTTTTTCAGGTAATGTGTCCCGGATTCCGGCAGTTAGTCATTTTGTGGGTGGATTGATTGAACGAAACACCCTGCTCCTTGGAACCCTTTCCTGCCAATTCATCAGCAATGTGCCTAGTGCCATCCTGCTTTCCCACTTTACCCAGAACTACCGGGAGCTTTTGGTAGCGGTGAACATCGGCGGTACCGGAACTCTGATTGCATCCCTGGCAAGCCTGATTACCTTTCGAGAATACGCCCAGTGCGAACCAAAGAAGGTTGGCTCCTATTTGAAGCAGTTTTCCGCCTATAATTTCGGAATATTGGCAGTATTGTTGGTTTTGATGGGTTTTGTGTTTGGAGCGTAGCGAGTGTATATTGATAGAGCGTGAACCATGTGGTTCACGCTCT
>JAGALN010000129.1 GCA_017625185.1 Clostridia bacterium | reverse complement strand
TTTCCCGTACATCCTCTACGACGCCTCTTTTTTACAAACTTTCTTTGAGCTGTAAATACAAATCATACACATCCCGCTTGGGGAGGTGCAGTTCCTCGGCAACCTGTTTTGTCAGCTCCTTGGCACGAAGCCCCTCCTTGGCGTATCTGCGAATCAGCTCTTCGGCAGAGGGTAGTTCTGCAATCGCCAATTGTCGAATTTCCTCCGGGTCACAACCGGCAAGGAGAAGAACAAATTCACCTTTTGGGGGAGTTTCTTCATAATATATTATGGCATCCTCCAAGGTGGTGCGTCGGTATTCTTCGTATCGTTTGGTCAGCTCCCGGGCAAGAACAATCTCCCGGTTTCCAAAGGCGGCTAGCATGTCCTTTAAGGTGGTCAGCAGCTTGTGGGGCGCCTCATAGAAAATCAGGGTTCGGGGGTCCTGCCGTAAGGATTCTAAATGCTCCAGCCGATTTTTCTTGTTGACGGTCAAAAATCCCTCAAAGGCAAACCGTCCGGTGGGCAGTCCCGATGCCACCAAGGCGGTGGCGAAAGCGCATGGCCCCGGAAGAGCCTCAACGGGAATCCCCTCCTTGATACAGAGCTTTACCAAATCCTCTCCCGGGTCCGAGATGCCAGGCATTCCGGCATCGGTAATGACGGCAATATTCTGTCCTTCCTGCAACTTTCCAATGAGATAACTGCCCTTTTCCCGCTTGTTGTGTTCATAATAGCTGGTTAAGGGTGCTTTAATTTCAAAGTGATTCAGGAGTTTCTGGCTGACCCGGGTATCCTCTGCGGCAATTAGGTCCACTGATTTTAGAACCTCCAAGGTTCGTATGGTGATATCCCCTAAATTCCCAATGGGAGTGGGGCACAGGTAAAGTGTTCCGCTCATAAATCCAGCTCCCTTCCGTAAATTTCGTTGATCTCCTCGGAATAAATTCCCGGTTTTTGGTAAATATAAAGAGGCGGGTCAAGAAACAGCCGGGGTTTTCCCTGCCGTGCTCCCTCCACCAGAATCATGGTGGCGGTTTTTTCGTAACTTGGATGGACAAACCGAAGCCGTTTTGGTTCAATGCCGTATTTTCGCATGAGGCAGAGGATGTCCGCCAGCCGATTCGGGCGATGAATCATGCAGAGCTTTCCCAGGGGCTCTAATATAATAGAAGAAACTCGGATAATATCTTCCAAGGAGCACAGAACCTCATGCCGTGCCAGTGTCACCGTATCTGTTGCAGATAAGATGCCGCTCCCCGCTTCCTTGTAAGGAGGGTTGCACGTAATATATTGGAAGAAACTCCTGCCAAAAATGCTTTCTGCATCCTTCAAATCCCCGCAAACCATCTCGATTTTGTCCTCCAAATGATTGAGCTTTACCGAGCGGCTTGCCATCTCAAAGACTGGCTCCTGAATCTCCAGTCCGGTAATCCTTTCTGCCGGACTTTTGGCAGAGAGGAGAAGAGGTACAATACCGTTTCCGGAGCACAGGTCCAGAACCCGGGAACCCTTCTTGATGGATTGTGCAGCATAGCTTGCAAGCAAAACCGCATCCACACCGAAACAAAACCAATCCGGATTTTGAATCAGGTGTAGATTTCTGCACTGCAAATCGTCCAACCGTTCCCCCGGCTGGAGCAAGGATAAATCCATAATAATCTCTCCTAAAACTGAATTTTCATACGATTTATCGTAAAATTAAAGGTCTTTTGTGCAAATCGCCGATTATAAAACAAAACAGAGTCTTTTGTGTTCCCGGACCTTGAAAAAGTCTTGAGTTTTAGCGGGTTTCCGCTATCCGGAACTTTTTTGTAACACAGCTGTAACATTTTCTTTTTGGGGAGAAAAAAACCTCCTTTTCTAGTATACCAGATAATTTTGTATTGCACAATAACCAAAATTGCTGACATTTTTTTCCAATTGGGGTCAATTTGGAAGAAATCGAGAGAATTTAGGAGTAAATCGGGAAAAAATCCTGAATAATCAAAAATGACTTTGGCTGACCCAAAATAACAAAAGATAAATCAAAATTTAAGATTTGACGAAATTTTGGGATGCGGTTATAATAACGGTGCAGTAAGGGAAATCCAAAATTTTCCAATTTTGTGGATTCCAAGGGCAAAACTTATTTTGCCGAAAACTATTTTGAGGTGATTGAATGTTAAGAAAACTGAGAGGAGAGAATGCCATTTGGTCCGTGGGCGGAATGAGAAGGCTTGCAGCAGTTCTTGCAGCGATGCTTCTTGTGACAGTATGCGGTGGTTTTACATTTGCCGAAGCCAATACCATTACCATTGCCGATGCGGGCAAAGAGCCGGTACAGATTGAAACCTCTGATACCGTAGTTGGCAAGATTCTTTCCAAACAGGGGATTGTGCTGAATCAGGGCGACGAGCTCAACTATGCTCTCTCTGATAAGGTGGAGGATGATGCGGTGATTCGCATCTACCGTGCCAGCACAGTGAAGCTTACCTATATGGGAGAAACCAAGGAGCATACCACCGCCAAGACCAAGGTTAGTGATTTGCTTCGGGAACTGGGTATTACAGTAGACGAAAACGACACGGTAACCCCTACCCTGTCTGCTCCCATTCGTGATGGACTTTCTGTTACGGTGGTTTTGAATGATCATCATACCGTAACGGTACAGGAAGAAATTGCGTATGAGGTTCAGGAAATTGAGAACCCCGATATGGCACCCGGCGAAACCAAGCTGATTCAGCAGGGTATCAACGGTGTTATCGAGTACGAGTATGACATTGCCTATCAGGATGGCAAGGAGGTCAGCCGCACCTTGGTTCGGGAAGCGAAGCTTTCCGATCCGGTGACCGAGATTGTGGAGTGCGCCCCCAAGAGTGTCTGGGAGCTTGGCGTGGTTCCGGCATACCGCCCCACCAATTATACCAGAGTGGCACGGTTTACGGCAACTGCCTATGACGCATCTCCCATGGATAACGGAATCTGGGCAGGCAAGACCTCAACCGGTATGCCTTTGGTATACGGCGTGATTGCGGTAGACCCCAGAGTGATTCCCTACGGAACCAAGATGTATATCGAATCGGTTGATGGACAGTTTATCTACGGTTATGCCATTGCAGGAGACTGCGGTGGTGCCATCAAGGGCAACAAGGTAGACCTGTTCTTCCCCAATCGGAGCACCTGTTATCAGTTCGGCAGACGGGATGTAAACATCTATTTCTTTGACTAACGAAAACGCAGAGCCTACGCTCTGCGTTTTTTTTGGAAATCTTTCCTTGTAACCACACCGTAACTTGACGATTGACGCAAAAGGTGATATAATATACTATCTCTAAAAATATTGATTTATCGAGGGTTTGAAATAAAAAGGTGGTGGCAGAAGATGTTTCTTGCAGACGGTTGGAAGGATTATGAATTGATTGATTGTGACAGAGGCGAAAAGCTGGAACGCTGGGGGGAACATCTGCTGATTCGCCCCGACCCACAGATTGTCTGGTCCCTTCCGGAGGGGGAGAGATCGCCTCTCTGGAAATCGGCAGATGCCCGGTATATCCGGAGCAGCAGCGGCGGCGGCCGATGGGAGGTTTATCACAAGCTCCCGGACTCCTGGACGGTTTCCTACCGGAACCTGAAGTTCGGCATCAAGCCCATGGGGTTTAAGCATACCGGACTTTTCCCGGAGCAGGCAGCCAACTGGGATTGGTTTTCTGATATCATAAAAAAGAGCGGACGAAATGACGTGAATGTGTTGAATCTCTTTGCCTATACCGGCGGTGCCACCATTGCGGCATCGGCGGCAGGTGCATCGGTTTGTCATGTGGATGCTGCCAAGGGGATGGTCAACTGGGCAAAGGAGAATGCGGCTCTTTCCGGATTGCAGGAAAGACCCATCCGGTATCTGGTGGATGATGTAAAGAAGTTTGTGGAGCGGGAGCTTCGCCGGGGCAGAAGGTACGACGGTGTGATTATGGACCCGCCCTCTTATGGCAGAGGTCCCAATGGAGAGCTTTGGAAGCTGGAGCAGGAGCTTTTCGGCTTGGTGGAGCTATGCACCAAGGTTCTGTCCGAGCATCCCTTGTTCTTTTTAATCAATACCTATACCACCGGACTTTCGGGACAGATTATGAAGAACGTCATCTCCTTGACTCTGGAAAAGCAGTTCGGCGGTGCTACCGAAATTCAGGAGGTTGGACTCCCCGTTGCCCACGGAGGTTTGGTTCTGCCCTGCGGGTACAGCACCCGCTGGCAGGCGGAGAAATAACAAAGAAGGTGTCACATTGGAAACGGTAATCAAGATAGAAAATCTTCGGTTCTCTTACCCAAGCGAGGAAACCGGTGAAGAGGTTCCGGTCCTTCGTGGAATTACCATGGAGGTAAAACGGGGAGAGTTTCTGGCAGTATTGGGACATAACGGCTCGGGGAAATCCACCCTGGCAAAACATCTGAATGCCATCCTGACCCCCACCGAGGGCAGGGTGCTGGTGGAGGGGATGGATACGGCGGATGAAAATCTGCTCTATGAGATTCGCCAAAAGGTGGGCATGGTCTTCCAGAACCCTGACAACCAGATGGTTGCCAATATTGTGGAAGAGGATGTTGCCTTTGCCCCGGAGAATCTAGGTGTTCCCCCTGCCGAAATTCGGCAGCGGGTGGATGAGGCACTTTCGGCTGTGAATATGGTTGCCTTTCGTGACCATGCGCCCCATATGCTCTCGGGCGGACAGAAGCAGAGAATTGCCATTGCCGGCGTTCTTGCCATGCGTCCGGACATTCTGGTGCTGGACGAACCTACTGCTATGCTGGACCCGGCAGGGCGGAAAGAGATTTTGGCTACCATCCGGGAACTGAAAGAAAAGCATGGAATGACCGTGGTGCTGATTACACATTATATGGATGAAGCGGTCCTGGCTGACCGGGTGATTGTAGTAGATCGTGGCGTGATTGCCATGGAGGGAACCCCCGATACGGTGTTCCCCAAGGTGGAGGAGTTAAAGCGACTTGGTCTGGATACACCCCAGGCAACAGAGCTTGTCTATCTGCTCAATCGAAGCGGTGCCGGTTTGCCGGCGGATATTTTAAATCCCCGGGATTGTATCAGGGCTTTGACAGAAAGGCTTACAAAAGAAAACAAATAGGTGAGCAAAATGATAAAACTGGAAGATGTCAGTTATGTTTATATGCAGGGGGGACCTTTTGAAAAGACCGCCCTTGACCATATCTCCCTGGAGATTCACAAAGGGGAGTTCATTGGATTGATTGGACATACCGGCTCGGGAAAGTCCACCCTGATCCAGATGCTCAACGGTCTGCTCAAACCCACCTCCGGTACCATTACCGTAAACGGAAAGGTTCTGGGGGAGAAGTCTACCAATCTGCAACAGCTTCGGTTTGAGGTTGGGTTGGTGATGCAGTATCCGGAGTATCAGCTCTTTGAAGAAACGGTGGCAAAGGACATTGCCTATGGACCCTCCAATATGGGACTCCCCAAAGAGGAGATTGCGGAGCGGGTTGCCTATGTTGCCAATATGGTGGGACTTTCCCCAGAGCTTTTGGAGAAATCCCCCTTTGATTTATCCGGCGGACAGAAACGGCGTGTTGCCATTGCCGGCGTTCTTGCCATGGAACCCAAGGTTTTGATTCTAGACGAACCCACAGCGGGGCTGGACCCTGCCGGGCGGGACGAAATTCTTTGCAAGATCAAGGATATGCACGAGCGGATGGATATGACCGTAATACTGGTTTCTCACAGCATGGAGGATGTGGCAAAGCTTGCCGACCGGATTTTGGTCATGAACCATGGAAAAGTGGAGATGCTGGACAAAACGGCGGCGGTCTTCCGGCAGGGGAAACGCCTGACGGAGATTGGACTCAACATTCCCCAGATTACCCAGGTCATGGACGGTCTGCGGGAGAACGGTGTGAATCTGGGTGAGGGAATCTATACTGTGGAGGACGCCTACCGTCAGCTTTGTGATTTGATGAACTTAAAGGAGCAACCGATATGCTAAAGGATATTACCTTGGGACAGTACTTTCCGGGAAGTAGTGTGATTCATCGCCTGGACCCGAGAACCAAGATTTTGCTGGTTCTGTGTTATATTGTCCTGACTTTTTTGATTGAAAACTTCATAGGGTATCTCCTTTTGGCGGCGTTTACCGTGGGGTGTATTCTGGTTTCCAAGGTCCCCCCGAAGTTTGTTTTAAAAGGACTCAAGCCGATTCTGGTCTTTGTGGTCATTACCGGTTTGTTCAATCTGTTCCTGACCCGGGGCGATGTGGTATTTTCCTGGTGGATTTTCTCCATCACCCGACAGGGTATCTACTTTGCCGCCTTTATGGTGTTGCGGTTGGTGTTTTTGATGGTGGGGACATCCCTTTTGACCCTGACCACCTCCCCCATCGCCTTGACCGATGGTATGGAGCGACTCCTCCGTCCCTTGCGGAAGGTTGGAGTTCCTGCCCATGAGCTGGCAATGATGATGTCCATTGCCCTGCGGTTTATCCCCATTCTCATGGAGGAAACCGATAAGATTATGAAAGCCCAATCGGCACGAGGTGCTGATTTTGAAAGCGGGAACATCCTTCGCCGTGCCAAGGCAATGGTGCCGATTCTGGTTCCCCTCTTTATCAGTGCCTTCCGGAGAGCGGACGAACTGGCAACGGCAATGGAATGCCGGTGCTACCGTGGGGGCGAAAACCGGACCCGGTTCAAGGAGCTTCTGTACGGGAAGAAGGATTTGGGTGCAGGGATTTCGTTTTTGGCACTTGTGGCATTGGTCTTTGCCGCCAATTTCCTGTTTGGTAAGGTGATCTAGTATGAAAAATATTGCAATGCTGATTCGCTATGACGGTACCAACTACCATGGCTGGCAGCGGCAGAAGAACGGCATTTCGGTGCAGCAGGCGGTGGAAACTGCTCTTTCGGCGCTAACCGGAGAAACTGTGGAGATTACCGGTTGCAGCCGTACCGATGCAGGGGTTCACGCTATGGAATATCTGTTCCATTTCCATTCCGGAACCGAAATTCCAACCGAGCGGCTCCCCTATGCCTTGAACTATCATCTCCCCAAGGACATTTCGGCGCTTTCTGCCTGGGAGATGCCAGAGGAGTTTCATGCCCGGTTTTCCGCCAAGGGGAAACGGTATATCTACCGCATCTGGAATAGCGGGCTCCGGAATCCTTTTGTGTCAAGATATAGTTGGCAGATGCCCTACCGGCTGGATGTGGATGCCATGATTGCGGCGGCACCTATCTTGGAGGGGACTCATGACTTTTCCTCTTTTATGGCAGCCGGCGGGAGCCAGAAAACCACTGTGCGGACAGTTCGTCTGTGTCGGGTGGAACGGGATCCGGAACAGAGGGAACTGATTACCATCACGGTGGAGGCGGATGCGTTTTTGTATAACATGGTGCGGATTATCACCGGCACGCTGGTGGAGATTGGTCTTCACAGAATCCGGGTCGAAGAGTTGCCTGCCATCTTGGCGAGTTGCGACCGGAAACGGTGTGGCATGACTGCCCCGCCCCAGGGATTGTTTTTGAAAAAGGTCTATTATGATTTTCGGGAAAGCAAGGAATAACCATGAAAAAATCAAGAAAAGGAAATGAACATATGAAGGCAAACCAGTGGCTTCTGGCGGGATGGAACCTGCCGGTCACGGTTTCGATTCGGGGAAAGAAGATGACCTTCTTTCCGTTGAAGCTCGCCGCTTTGGCGGCAGGAGCTTTGGTTCTTCTTGCCCTTTTGATTCAGCTCTTGATGCTTCCCGCCCATCGGACCCGCACCATTGATTTGGGGTTCCGGGCGGGTAGTAACTATGCCATGCAGCCTTTTCAAAAAGAACTCCTTCTTTATAACAACCAGAATATGAAGGTGATAAACCACAAAGGGGAAACTCGTTGGTCAGTGGATTTATCCCTTTCCTCGCCATTGGTGGAACAGGGCGGCGCTTATGTTCTGGCAGCGGATTTGGCAGGAAACCATGCCGCAACTCTCTACCGAAACGGTGAGGTGGTACGGGACTATCAGATTACCAAGGATATCATTTCTGCCAAGGTGAACAAAAAGGGAACGGTAGCCATTGCCACGGCGGCAGATGGGTATAAAGGCAGTGTTGCCGTGATTGACAAAAAGGGAAGAGAATTGTTCCGGTGGAATAGCGGCGACGGATACATTATGGATTTGGATATCAGCGACAACGGACACTATCTGGCGGTAGCACAGCTCTCCAGCGAGGGGGCCCAGGCAGATTCCAAAATCCAGTTCATTGATTTATATCAAAAAAAGGTGATTCGAACGGCTGAACGCACCGGAACGATTGTTGGAGAGGTCCGGTTTTCCGGGACAAAGCTCCTGACGGTATCGGACGGAGAGTTATGTGGCTTTTCGGGGAACGGGAAACTGCTCTATCAGGTTTCCTTTGCCGGGAAACGTCCCGGAAAGTATGATATTTCCAGCGATGAGGTTTTGGCGTTTTCTGCCTATGACCATCTGGGCAATGCGGTGTTGGAACTCTACAATCTCCGTGGCAAGCTGGTGGGTAGCTACATGGCAGACAGTCCGGTTACTACCCTGGCCGTTTGCGGGGATACGGTGGTGGCTGCCAAACAACGGGACGTTCTGCAAATCAAGCGGAACGGTAAGCTGAAAAAGCAGAGTTCCTGTAATCATGACATCAAAGAGGTGAGCATCTTTGGGAACGGGAAGGCATGCTTTGCGGCGGGCAGTACCGAGGCAGACATTATCTGGATGAAGTAACAAAAAAGAAGGGGGCGTAACAATGCTGCGGAGCGAAATGGATCTTGCGGTTCTGACCATTGTGGGAATCTTTGCCTTTTTGGGATGGAAGAACGGCCTTGTGAAGATGGGGTTCCGGCTGGTATCTCATCTGGCGGCATTGGTCCTGGCTTGGGTGTTTCACCCCTACCTGGCGGCGTTTTTGCAAAAGACCCCTTTTTATGAGAGCTTATTTTCTTCGGTGGCAGAAAAGGCACCCGTAGGAGCCCAGTCTGCCACAGAGGCGGGATTTCTTCAGCAGATGCTGGAGGAGGGAACTGCGGCCGCCGGAGCTGCGGCGGCAGAGTATTTTGCAAGGCTCCTCTTAAACGGCGTTTCTTTTCTGTTGATTCTGGTTTTGGCAAGGATACTTCTCTTTTTTGCCGGAAAGATTCTGCATTTTGTTGCATCCCTGCCGGTGCTTGGGCTTGTGAACCGTCTGGCAGGAATGGCAATCGGTCTTTTGGAGGGACTTTTGATTGTCTGCGTTCTTTTGGCGGTCTGTTATGTGGCGCCGCCTCTGCGTGATAACAAACCTCTGGGCTATGCCATTGAACAATCCATGGTAACCCGGAGTCTGTATAGGAGCAATCCAATTTTGAAGATACTGACACCGAAGGAGGAATCCTCTTTCGGGAAATAAAACAGAAAGGGTTTTGATGCTATGAAGAAGATATTCAAGGTGACGGCAATCTTGCTGGCACTGCTCTTGACGGGCGTTCCTGCCCTTGTGGCAGAGGCTGCCCAAAGCACAGCCCCCGACTGGTTGCTTCAGCTCAAGGGAGAGCCGGTACCGGAGAAACCCAAGGTGATCAAAAAGAACGTGAAGGTGCCCATCCTCCTTTACCATCATATTACCGATGAGGCGTTTTCCGGCGGGAACGAGATTTCTCTGATTTCGCCCTCTGATTTCCGGCTGCACATGACGGCGATTAAGATTAACTTCACCCCCATCAGCTTGCGGCAGTACTATGAATATATTCTTGACAAGGACGGCAGTGTTACTCTCCCGGAGAATCCCATCATTGTCACCTTTGACGACGGATATTTGAGTAACTACGAGATTGCCTTCCCTATCTTAAAGGAACTGGAGATTCCGGCTACCATTTTCGTGGTCACTGATACGGTGGGTGCGATGGCAGGGGAAGGCAAGGTGAACTACTCCCACTTTACCTGGGAGCAGGCACGGGAGATGGAAGAGAGCGGCTTGATTGAGATTCATTCTCATACCGCCAGCCATAAGGAGCTGGCAGCTTTACCTGCCAATGAGCTGGTACTGCAGCTTCGGAAATCCAAGTATGCCATCGAAAAAAATCTTGGTCATGAGTGTGATATGATTGCATTTCCCTATGGCTCCTATAACGATGCAGTAACGGCTGCATCCCATAGGGCAGGTTATCAGTTGCAGGTCTGGGTGGATAATAAGACCACCGAGGATGCTTTCGAGGTGAACCTTCCCTCGGAGGGGCTGGACGGACTGGTGCGAATGACCGTGTCTGGCACTATGGGAAATGTAAATGTAATAGAAGTTGTTCGCCGTGCTATGGCGAAGAAGATAGTTCCTCAGCTTAAGGGTTGGGAATAGAAACAGGAGGAAGTGTATCATGAGTAAATTAACCATTCCAAGGGGGTATCACCCCAAACTGGGCCTTTATGATACCCAGGCGGCGATTGAGGTTATCAAGGAGAATTTTGTCAAGGAGCTGACGGCGGCATTGAACCTACGCCGGGTTACCGCACCCTTGTTCGTAGAGTCCAACTCCGGACTCAACGACGACTTGAACGGAATTGAACGCGCCGTTGCCTTTGATATTCCCGACGCCAAGGCAGATGCCCAGGTGGTGCACTCTTTGGCAAAGTGGAAACGGATGGCTCTGGGAAAATACGGTTTCCCGGCAGGAGAGGGTATCTACACTGATATGAACGCCATCCGTCGTGACGAAACCCTGGATAATATCCATTCGGTCTATGTAGACCAGTGGGATTGGTGCCGGGTTATCACCAAGGAGGAACGGAATAAGGACTTCTTAAAAGCAACCGTCCAAAAGATTGTGGATGCGGTCTGCGACACCTTAGAAGAGATTAAGAAACAGTTCCCCCAGATTACCACCCGCCTTACCAGGGAGGTCAGCTTTGTTACCAGCCAGGAGTTGGAGGAGCTGTACCCCAATATGACCGGTAAGGAGCGGGAGATTGCCTATACCAAGGAGCATAAAACGGTATTTTTAATGGAAATCGGCGATGTTTTGGCGTCAGGAAAACCTCATGACGGCCGTGCCCCCGATTATGATGACTGGAAGCTGAACGGAGATATTCTGTTCTGGGATGATGTGCTGGAAACCGCCTTGGAAATTTCTTCTATGGGAATTCGGGTGGATCAGGCGTCTTTGGCAGAACAGCTGAAAAAAGCCGGTTGTGAAGACCGGCGGGAACTTCCCTTCCACCGGGCATTGCTGGCGGGCATGCTGCCCCTGACCATGGGCGGCGGAATTGGGCAATCCCGGCTCTGTATGTTGCTTTTGGGAAAAGCCCACATCGGTGAGGTTCAGGTTTCTGTCTGGGATAAGGAAACCATGGAAAAATGCAAAGCCGCAGGCATTGCCCTGCTTTAAGAAAAATACCAAGGAGAGGAGAAGGAATCCATGAAAACTGATATTGAAATTGCGCAAAGCGCAGTCATGAAACCCATCAAGGAGGTCGCAGCAGCGCTGAATATCTCCGAAGACCATCTGGAGTTTTACGGCAAGTATAAGGCAAAGCTGGGTCAGGAGGTTCAAGCGGCGGTGAAGGACCGTCCCGAAGGGAAACTGATTCTGGTGACTGCCATCAACCCCACTCCTGCCGGAGAGGGCAAAACCACCACCACGGTGGGGTTGGGCCAGGCAATGGCACAGATTGGAAAGAAAGCGATTATCGCCCTGCGGGAACCCTCTATGGGTCCGGTGATGGGCGTCAAGGGCGGTGCTGCCGGCGGCGGCTATGCGCAGGTGGTTCCCATGGAAGACATCAACCTCCACTTTACCGGGGATATGCACGCCATCACGGCGGCGAACAACCTACTCTCTGCTGCCATTGACAACCACATCCATCAGGGCAATGCCCTCCGGCTGGATGCAAGACGGATTACCTGGAAACGGTGTCTTGATATGAATGACCGTGCTCTCCGTCAGGTTGTGGTAGGACTTGGGGGAAAGGTCAACGGCTTTCCCAGAGAGGACGGGTTTATGATTACCGTTGCTAGTGAGATTATGGCGATTCTCTGTTTGGCAGATGATATGGAAGATTTAAAAGCACGCCTTGGCAGAATTGTTGTGGGTTATAACATGGACGGCGAGCCGGTGCGGGCAGATCAGCTGGAGGTTGCTGGTGCTATGGCACTTCTTCTAAAGGATGCCATTAAGCCGAATCTGGTCCAGACTTTGGAAAACACCCCCTGCCTGATGCACGGCGGACCCTTTGCCAACATTGCCCACGGCTGTAACTCGGTGCAGGCAACCAAGCTAGGCTTGAAACTGGCAGACTATTGTATCACCGAGGCAGGCTTTGGCTCTGACTTAGGTGCAGAGAAGTTCTTTGATATCAAGTGCCGGTACGGGGACCTCAAACCCAGCATGGTGGTTCTGGTGGCTACCATCCGTGCCTTGAAGTACAACGGCGGTGTTCCCAAGGCGGAGCTTGCAGAGGAGAATCTGGAGGCACTGAAAAAGGGTATTGTAAATTTAGGTGCCCATATTGAGAATATGCAGAAGTACGGTCTTCCGGTGGTGGTTGCTATCAACCGGTTTGGTACTGATGCAGATAGCGAGCTTAAGCTGGTAGAGGACTACTGCAAGGAAAAGGATGTTACCGTTTCCTTGTGTGAAGTCTTTGCCAAGGGCGGTGCCGGCGGCATTGACCTTGCCAATAAGGTAGTGGAAACCATTGAAAAGGCAGACGGCAGTGAAAGCTTTGCTCCCATTTACGATGAAAAACTCCCCATCAAGGAGAAAATTCTCGCCATTGCCCAGAAGATTTACGGAGCCAATGATGTGAGCTATACTGCCAAGGCGGAAAACGAAATCAAGCAGCTGACCGCTTTGGGCTTTGATAAGATTCCAGTTTGTATGGCAAAGACCCAGTATTCTCTGTCGGATAACCCCAAGCTTTTGGGAAGACCGGAAAACTTCACCATTACCGTTCGTGAGGTGCGGGTATCGGCAGGTGCCGGATTTGTGGTTGCCCTGACTGGTGATGTGATGACCATGCCGGGTCTGCCGGCGGTTCCTGCGGCAAACCGGATGGATATTGACGAAAATGGGACCATTACAGGATTGTTCTAAAAGACAGAAGATAGAAGATGGAAGGTGAGCGTTTGTTTATTGCGGATACTTATGATATTGCAGTGGTGGGTGCTGGACATGCCGGAATTGAAGCGGCGTTGGCGGCGTCCCGGCTGGGACTTCGTACCTGCTTGTTTTCCATCAGTTTAGACGGTGTGGCAAACCTGCCCTGTAACCCCAGCATTGGAGGTACGGCAAAGGGACATCTGGTTCGGGAGATTGACGCCTTGGGCGGCGAAATGGGGAAGGCGGCGGACGCTACCTTTATCCAGTCCCGTATCCTAAACCGTGGAAAAGGGCCGGCAGTTCATTCCCTCCGTGCCCAGATTGACCGGCGGAACTATCAGGCGGACATGAAGCACCGGCTGGAGCTTGCCGAAAATCTGGATCTCCGTCAAGCAGAGATTGTGGATGTGACGCTGGACGATACAGGTAGCGTCCGATCGGTGATTGCACGAAGCGGTGCCGAATACCTTTGTAAGGCGGCAATCCTCTGTACCGGCACCTATCTAAAGGCCCGGATTATCATTGGCGAATTCAGTCAGGAGAGCGGCCCGGACGGAGTCTTTCCTGCCACCGAGCTTTCCAAAAACCTGCAGCGAATCGGAGTCGAGCTGGTTCGGTTCAAAACCGGAACCCCGCCAAGGATTAACCGCAGGAGCATTGACTTTTCCAAGCTGGAGCTGCAAGAGGGGGATGAGGAAATCACGCCCTTCTCCTTTGAAACCAAAGGAGAAATGCAGAATCAGGCGGTTTGCTATGTAACATACACCAATGAAAAAACCAAACAGATTATTCTGGATAATCTTCACCGTTCCCCTCTTTATGGCGGGGATATCAAGGGAATTGGACCCAGATATTGTCCCTCTATTGAGGATAAAATTGTCCGGTTCAAGGACAAGGAACGGCATCAGCTCTTTGTGGAGCCCATGGGTCTTAACACCGAGGAGATGTATCTCCAGGGGTTCTCCAGCAGTATGCCGGAGGATGTTCAGCTGGATATGATTCATTCCCTGCCCGGGTTTGAGCATGCCCAGGTTATGCGGAATGCCTATGCCATCGAGTACGATTGTGCCGACCCGTTGCAGCTGCAGCCATCCCTGGAAATGAAGAAGATTCCGGGACTTTATGGTGCCGGACAGTTTAACGGCACCTCAGGATACGAGGAGGCGGCGGCACAGGGCTTGATTGCCGGCATTAATGCCGCAAGAAAGCTGACCGGGAAGCCGCCGGTGGTGTTGGACCGCTCCGAAGCCTACATTGGGACCCTGATTGACGATTTGGTCACCAAGGGGACCAATGAACCCTACCGGATGATGACCTCCCGGTCTGAGTACCGGCTCCTGCTCCGGCAGGACAATGCGGATTTGCGATTGACTCCACTGGGTTATGAAATCGGCTTAATTTCGGAGGAACGATATCAGGCGTTCCTGGAGAAAAAGGAGCAGATTGCAGAAGAGATTGCCAGGTTGGAAAAGGTAAGTCTTTCTCCTGTTAAGGAATTGCAGGAATATCTGGCATCGGTGGGGAGCACCCCTTTGCAATCGGGAATCCGGATGGCGGAGCTGCTGAAAAGACCCCAGGTGGATTACCCGGGATTGGCGCCCTTTGACCGGGACCGCCCCGATTTATCAAAAGAGGTTTGGGAGCAGGCGGAGATTTCCATCAAGTATGAGGGATACATCAACCGGCAAATGTCCCAGGCAGAGCAGCTGAAAAAGTTGGAGGCGAAAAAGCTCCCTAAGGAGATTGATTATTTGAATCTGGATGGTCTTCGCCTTGAGGCGCGGCAGAAGTTGGATAAGATTCGTCCGGAATCCCTGGGGCAGGCGTCTCGGATTTCGGGAGTATCCCCGGCAGATATCGCCGTTTTGATGATTTATTTAAAGACAAACTAAAAACTGCGACAAAAGGATTTCTGCCAATCCTTTTGTCGCAGTCTTATGTGGCATGATTTTCTATTTTACGGTTAAGATATTATAAAGCTGAAGTCCCTGCTCCATGGCGTAGGCTACCGTCTTGTAGGTGCCGCTACGCTGATTGGTCAGGAAAAAGACACAGGCAGCGCTGTTGTCCACCATAAACCGATTCCGCCGCATCATGCAGTCCATGGTGTATCGGGTTCCGGTATAGTGAACCACATCAGCAGCCTGAATAATTTGTTCATACCGAGCCTTGTCGATAGAGGACCAGCCTCGGGTCTGGTCTTTGCAGGGAAGAGCCAGAACCAGACGAATTTGGGGGAATTCCTCCCGGAGCTTTAATACGATTTGGGCGGCAAGGGTGTCAAATCCCAAGGCGCCGCCGGTGATGAAATCTACTGTGCCTTTTTCAATCAGGCGGCGGATTTGCCGTTCCAGCTGCCCGGGCAGAGTATCCCGGAATTTTTTTGCGATAATTCTGTGCCCTGTAAAGGAACAGGCAAGGCTTTTCTGTATCATAAATGGTCTCCATTTCATATCAATACTCGTATTGTAACACAGCTTTTGCCGGAGTGTCAATGTAGGAAGAGGTGTATTTCGTGAAAATATTATTACAGCTTGCCGGTATTTTTACCCTTTGCGTCATGAGCGAAGGGGTTGCCGCATTATTGCCCTTTGCATTTCCCGGCAGTGCAATTGCTATGGTTTTGTTGTTTTTGGGGTTTCTGTTTAAGCTAGTAAAACCATCCCAGATTCAGGAAAGCAGCGACTTTCTTTTGAACAACATGGCAATCTTTTTTGTTCCTGCCGGTGTTGGATTGATGGAATGCTTCGACAGAATCCGAAGTTCCCTGGGTCCGATTTTTGTGATTTGCATTCTTTCCACCGTCCTGACCTTTGCGGCTACCGCCTATACGGTGCGGTTGGTGGTTTATTTCCAGAAAAAGCATCGGGAGAGGAGGCTTCGCCGTGGATAATCTGTTGACAATCCTGAGGGGATTAACGGCAACACCGCTTTTCGGCGTTTCGGTAACGGTGTTTGCCTATGCCATCGGTGTCTGGATGAACAAAAGGGCAAAAACGCCCTTGGTCAATCCCATGCTGGTTTCGCTTCTGCTTATTATAGGAGTTCTGCTTCTTTTTGATATCCCCTATGAAAACTATCAGATAGGCGGAGATATGATAGAGATTTTCCTGGCACCGGCAACGGCGTTGATTGCGGTGAAAATCTATCAGCAGTTTGACCGCCTGAGAGAAAATTGGCTCCCTGTTCTCTTGGGAACAGCGGTGGGGTCGGCAATTTCTATGATTTGTGTCATTCTTCTTTGCCGGGTCTTTTTCCTGGACCGGGAACTGTTGGCATCTCTGCTCCCCAAATCGGTAACCACCGCCATTGCGGTTTCTCTGTCCGAGCAGGCAGGAGGTCTGGTTCCCGTTACCGTGGCAGCAGTGGTCATTACCGGTGTTTTTGGTGCGGCCTTTGCGCCACTGATGATTCGTGTCTTCGGTGTCAAGGACCCGGTGGAGGCAGGTCTTGCCATTGGTACCTGCAGCCATGCCTTAGGCACCACAAAAGCAATCGAAATCGGCGACGTGGAGGGTGCCATGAGCGGTGTGGCGCTGGGCGTTGCGGGGCTGATTACGGTAGTTTATACCACTTTTTTCTAGAGCTGGGAAAAAGATCCTGTTTCCTGAAACATACATGTAACTTGCTTTTTTGACAAAAGTATGTTAGAATAGGAATAGTCATTATGCGAAAATGGCGTTGTGTCGGCTTTTCACATGGCGAAACTATGAGGTGATATTCATGCAGAACCGTAACAAATCAGTGGCGGTGGCTTTGCTACTTGTCCTCCTGATTCTTGCACTTCCCCTTCAGGCCCTCGGTCTGGAGTTTATTGACGTGCCGATTACTGCTTCTTACTATAAGGCTGTGGACAAGCTCAGCAATGTGGGTGTGATTCAGGGACGGGGCGATGGCGCTTTTGCACCCGGAGACAACACCACCCGTGCGGAATTCTGTGCCTTTTTGGCACGGGCAAACGGCTACAATGCCAATTACTATGAACCGAAAGAACTGCCCTTTCCCGATGTGGATATCGAGAGCTGGGCATATCCCTATATCTCTTTTTGCTATGAGAATGGCTATATCAACGGCATGGAGGATGGGAAATTTTGTCCCGGAAACTATGTGACCGATGAACAGGCGGTCAAGATGGTGGTTTGTTCCTCCGGAGTGGGGGATGAGTCCTTAACCAAGGTGGGCCCCAAGTGGTATTCTGGTTATTTGAACGTGGCACAGAAGTATAATCTGCTGAACGGAACCCGCATCCGGGTCAGCAATTCTGCCAACCGTGCTTTTGTGGCACAGGTGGTCTACAACGCCATGCTGGTGGGAGGCGGGCCCGGCAGCAGTGCCCAGGATGCGGTGAATGTTGGCAATACCGGAGTGAGACCGACGCCGGTTCCGGACAAGACCGAAGAGCCGGAGGAAGCGCCGGAGCCTACACCGACCCCCAAGCCTACGGAAACGGCAACACCCAAGCCCACTGCAACGGCGACCCCTAAGCCTACGGAAACGGCAACACCCAAGCCTACTGCAACTGCAACGGCAAAACCTACGGCAACGCCCAAGCCCACCCGGAAACCCATTAAAATTGAGGGAACCATTTTGGTTGTCCTGGACCCGGGACATAACTACGATACCACCGACACTGGTGCGTCAGCAAACGGGCTTAAGGAACAGGATATTACATACCTGATTGCCAGCAAGGTAAAACCTTTGCTGGAACGCAACGGTTTTCAGGTAATTATGACCCGAAATAGCTTAACAGAGAATGTATCCGAGGAATCGGTCAGTGATAGTTTGAAAAAACGTGCCGATATTGCTAACGAAGCCGGTGCGGACCTGTTTTTGTCCATCCATTGTAATGCCGGTGGTGCATCGGGTACTGAAACCTACTATTACGATAAATCCGATGAGGGAATCTACCTTGCTGAGGCGATTCAGGAAAAGGTGGTAGAGGTTGTAGGTCTTCAGGACCGGGGCGTTAGAACGGCAGGTTTTGCTGTGCTCCGGTATACCGAGATGGTGGCGGCACTGCTGGAGACCGGATTTATTGATGCAGAAAAGGATGCGGCTATCTTAGGTTCAACCAGCGGTCAACAGTTGTACGCCGAGGGGATTGCCAAAGGCATCTGTGCGTATTTTAACAAGGAATATCAATAACGAAGCGAAAACGCCTTCGCCCATCGGGCGTGGGCGTTTTTGGATATCGCAGGAGGGAGAATATGAAGAAACCGGAACTGCTGGCACCTGCCGGCAATTTAGAAAAACTGAAGAAGGCGTTTCTCTATGGTGCCGATGCAGTGTATATTGGCGGCGAGGAGTTTTCCTTGCGGGTGGCAGCCGAGAACTTTACCCTAGAGGAAATGCGGGAGGGAATTGCCTTTGCCCACGCCCGGGGCGGTAAGGTTTACTTAACTGCTAACATCATTCCTCACAATCGGGACATCGAAGCCTATGCCCAATACCTGAACGAGGTGAAGGATATGGGACTGGATGCGGTGATTCTCTCGGATTTGGGGATGTTTCAGGTGACGCGGGAATTGGCGCCGGATTTGGAGATTCATGTGAGCACCCAAGCCAACAACGTGAATTACAGAAGTGCCAGGGCATGGCGGGATATGGGTGCCAAGCGGGTGATTCTGGCGAGGGAAATGAGCCTTGCCGAAATCAAGGAGATTCGGGAAAAGGTTCAGCCGGACTTGGAACTGGAGGCCTTTGTTCACGGTGCTATGTGCATCTCCTATTCGGGTCGGTGCCTCCTTAGCAACTACATGGCAGGCAGAGACAGTAACCAAGGAAACTGTGCCCATCCCTGCCGTTGGAAGTACCACTTGATGGAGGAGCAGCGTCCGGGAGAGTATATGCCGGTTTTTGAAAACGAGAGGGGAACCTTTATCTATAATTCCAAGGACCTTTGTATGATAGAGCATATGGATCAGCTGATTGCGTCGGGTCTTTCTAGTTTTAAGATTGAGGGCCGGGTCAAGTCGGAGTTTTATGTGGCAACCGTGGTTCAGGCGTATCGGCAGGCGATTGACGCATACTTTGAAGATCCGGAGCACTACGTCGTCAACCCGGAATGGCTGGAGGAAATCAAAAAGGTCAGCCATCGGGATTATACCACCGGCTTTTACTTTGGGAAACCGGGGGCAACCGAACAGAATTATGCCACCAGCAGTTACATCCGTGATTATGAGATGGTGGGCATGGTGACTGGCTACAACCCCGAAACCGGACTTGCGGAGGTCATCCAGAAAAATCGCTTTTTCAGGGGGAGTACGGTAGAATTTGTCCGTCCGGTGGGAAAGTTTTTCTCCCAGACGGTGACCGAGCTTTATGACGAAAACGGAGTGCCTTTGGAGGTCGCCAACCGTCCTCAGAGTAAGGTATACCTCAAAACGCAAGAACCGGTAGAGCCGGATACCTTCATCCGGCAGGTAAGAACTGCAAAAGTAACCAAAATGTAACGGGGCTATCCTATTGACTTTTTGGCAATTTGATGATAAAATACGAACGTGAATGTGTACCTACATTCCTTTGGAGGTTTGTATTGTATTAATTTTAAATATCAGGAGGATACAATTATGAGAAAAGCAAAACGGATTTTGGCATTTATGCTTGCAGTCATGATGATGGCAACCTGTATGGGTTCCGTTGTTTTTGCAGAAGAAACCAGTGCCGAGACAAAACCCTTAACCGGGACCAAAGCGGCTACATTTTCTGATGTTGCGGAAAATGCACCCTATAGGCAGGCGGTTTATCTCTTGAATTTGATGGGGATTATCAATGGATATCCGGACGGTACGTTTGGACCGGATAAGAATGTGACCAGAGCGGAATTTACGGCAATGCTGATGCGGACCTTGAATTATGGAGGAATTGGTGCAGCTAGCGCAGCAAAGCTTCCTTTCTCTGATGTGAAGGATGATGATTCTAGTATCAGTTGGGCAATTCCGGACATCAATACAGCATATGCAAAGGGTATTATTAACGGTTATGAGGACGGAACCTTTAGACCTTCCGCCAATGTTGCCTACGAAGAGGCAATTAAGATGATTGTATATACCCTGGGATATGTTATGGATGTTAGCGGAACCCCGTGGTATGGAGAGTATGTTGCCCAGGCAAATAAGCTTGGTATTACTGATGTGGCAAACAAGCTGGGTGCAGTGGAAACTCCTGCAAGCCGGGCGTGTATTGCCCAGATGCTCTTTGACTCTTTAGAGGTTGAGTTGGTTGAGGGAAACCAGTTGCTGAAAAAGACCATTTTGGCGGATTATCTTGGTTATGTCAGAGACAGAGGTATCGTGACTTCCAACGGAAGTGTCAGCTTGGTAGCACCGGACATTGCTCTGCGTGATAATGAGATACAGATTGGTTCCCGAGACAA
>JAGALN010000128.1 GCA_017625185.1 Clostridia bacterium | reverse complement strand
TTAAAGATGGGGTCAAGAACTACGGTTGCCCGTGCCATGTAACCGCAGTCTTCCAAAAGGGCAATCATAAAGTACATCACCATAACCAGAGGCCGGAAGCTGACAACGGCACCCACACCGTCAATGATAGCACTGGAAACCAGAGATTTTAAGAATTCGTTCTGGCTGCCTTCCATCCAAGTTTCTACCACCCCGCCAAAGGTTTCAATCCATCCAACTAATAAATCGGAAAGGAGGGGACCAAGCCAGGCCTGGGACACCCAGAATACCAGCCACATCACAGCGGCGAAAATCGGGATACCAATCCATTTGTTGGTCAAAACGGCATCAATTTTGTCCTGATAATTCCGGTCCTTGGTTAAAACCTTGCGGGTTTCTACTGTCTTGACAATCTTGTTTACAAAATCAAACCGTGCTCTGTCTGCTTTTTCGACAGCCTCTCTGCTTGTCAGGTCAATCTCGCCCTGGGTGTAAGGAGCTTTTTGGGTTTGTCCTTTTGCTGCAACGGCAGCGTCAATAACTTCCTGCAACCCCTCTGCCGAGGTGGAAACCGTATGAATCACCGGACAACCCAATTTCCGGGAGAGTGCGTTGGCATCAATCTTATTTTCCTTCTTGTCGTTGATGTCCGTTTTATTAAGGGCAACAACCACAGGAATTCCAAGCTCCAAAAGCTGGGTGGTAAAGAACAAGCTCCGGCTCAAGTTGGTAGCGTCCACGATGTTGATAATCACATCGGGATTTTCGTTTTTCACATAGGAGCTGGTGATGCTTTCCTCGGAGGTGAAAGGAGACATGGAATAAGCACCGGGCAGGTCCACTGCCATCAGTTCCTCGGCTCCGGATACAAAGCTCTTCCGAATGGGATGTTCTTTCTTTTCAACAGTAACACCTGCCCAGTTTCCTACCTTTTCGTTCTGTCCGGTCAGGGCGTTGTACATGGTGGTTTTACCGCTGTTGGGATTGCCGGTTAACGCAATTCTCATAGAGAATTCCTCCTTTAAGTATGTAAATTTTAATTGAAAACAAGGTGTGCGGTTAGTGAAAGCTAACCTTTCGGTCAAAAAAATAATCCGAAGATTATTTTTCGCCGGATTCAATCAGGATTGCCTCGGCAAGTTGGGTGTCAATGTTGTAGCGTCCATCCTTGATGGAAACGGTACAACCGCCCTTTAAGTGGGAAATGACGGTAATCGGCTCTCCGCTGTAACAACCTAAGGAAAAGAGGAAGCTGTTGAGCTCTTCATCGTCGGTAATGATATCTCGGATGACGTATTCCTGACCCTCGATGGCTTCTCGTAAATTCATAGACATCTCCTGCTTCGATTAGACTTGACTAACTGGAGGGGCAAAAAAATTAGTCCCCACTAACTTTGAATATTTTACCATGGGTTTTGTGGTTTGTCAATAGGAATTTTGCAATAATTTAAAATTTTAAGGGCGGACAGAGTCGTCCGCCCACAATAAGACGTTTACAATACCTGATAGCCCTGGTCGGTAATGGTGCCGGTAATGAGTGCATCCGGAACATCTTTTTCCAAGGTAACCACAACGGACTTTTCCTGATGGCTTGCTATCACCGATGACACTCCGTCCAATTCCAGGAGCTTTTCGGTGACTCTTGCCTCACAATGAGGGCACATCATACCTTCTACCTTGAATGTTTTTTCCATTTTATGAACTTCCTTTCCTTTTGGTTTGAGAGAATACAATTTACAAAGGTTCAGCCGGAGGGCATTGGTCACCACCAGGAAATCCGAAACGCTCATGGCGATTGCCCCGAACATGGGGTTGAGCCGCCATCCCCAAAGGGGGATAAAGGCGCCGGCGGCCAGAGGGATGCCAATGATGTTGTAGCAGAACGCCCAGAAGAGATTCTGGCGGATGTTTCGGAGGGTAGAGCGGCTCAAACGGATGGTGGCAGGAATATCGGCGAGAGAGTTTTTCATCAGAACAACGTCAGCGGCGTCAATGGCAATGTCGGTGCCGGCACCGATGGCAATGCCGATATCTGCTGAGGTCAGTGCCGGAGCGTCGTTGATGCCGTCTCCCACCATCATGACCTTGCCAGACTGTTTCAGGTCGTAAACTGCAGCCTGCTTTCCATCGGGAAGAACCCCGGCTACCACTTCGTCAATTCCTACTTGGCTTGCAATGGCGGCGGCGGTTTTTGGATTATCTCCGGTTAGCATCACCACCCGGATTCCCATTTCTTTTAGTTCAGAAATGGCAGTTTTGCTGGTTTCCTTTACAGTATCGGCAACAGCAATGATCCCGAGAATGGTGTCATCATGACCGAAGAACAGAGGGGTTTTCCCTTGTTCTGCAAAGGCTTCAGCTCTTTGCAAAATCGAAGAGTCAACATCCCCAAAGGTTTTGGCAAAGGCAAGATTCCCGCCAAAGACAGTTTTTCCATTTAGCGTTCCGGTCAAGCCATTTCCGGGGAGAATCCGGAATTGCTCCGGTTCTTCCTTGGGAAGGTTTTTCTCTTCCCCGTATCGAACAATGGCTTTCCCCAGGGGGTGTTCGCTTTTCCGCTCTAGTGCGTAGGCGATTTTCAAAAGTTCCTCTTGGTTTTCGCCATCGACATCTGTTACCTCGGGATTGCCGGAAGTGATGGTTCCTGTCTTATCCAGAACTACAATTTTGGTTTTTCCGGTTTCTTCCAAAGATTCTGCGGTTTTAAACAAAATACCATTTCTTGCCCCTACACCGTTGCCCACCATAATGGCAACGGGAGTGGCAAGACCCAGAGCGCAAGGACAGCTGACAACCAGGACCGAGATGCCCCGAGCAATAGCAAAGCCAAAACTTTCTCCTGCCAGAAGCCAGATGATAAAGGTAACCAAGGCAATGACGAGGACAGCAGGAACAAAAATAGCGGAAACCTGATTGGCAACCTTGGCAATGGGGGCTTTGGTGGATGCTGCTTCGCTGACCATATCGATAATCTTGGCAAGTGTTGTATTTTCCCCAACTCCAGTGGCTTCACAGACCAGATGCCCGGAAAGATTAATGGTTGCTGCTGAAACGGAATCGCCCACGCTTTTATCCATCGGGATACTTTCCCCGGTCAGGGCGGATTCGTTGATGGCACTCTCTCCCTGACGAATGATGCCGTCTGCAGGAATACTGTCGCCGGGCTTGACCACAAAGAGGTCTCCTAAGCGGAGCTCTTCCACCGGAACCT
>JAGALN010000127.1 GCA_017625185.1 Clostridia bacterium | reverse complement strand
CTTTAGATGGAACCTCTGGAGTTTTTTCGGTAGGTAATTGCTCAATTTCAACGCCATCTTCATCAAATTTTGGAACATATAATCCCTTTTATATTCCTGACCTGAAAGCGAGGACGGGACTTGATGCGGAGGTCCGGGACTATGTGATGAAGTTTGAGCAAAGCAAGGAATTCTTAAAAAAGCTCGAGAATTTATTAGAATACTTAATTCCCTATTACCAAAAAGAGGGAAAAACCCAGATGGTCATTGGAATCGGTTGTACCGGTGGTCAACACCGGAGTGTAACTATGGTGGAAGAATTGACCAAGGTTTTGAAGAGGAATGGACATAATGCGCTTTCTTCCCATCGGGAATTGAAGAGGCACTAATGGTTTTGCCTAACTGTTGAGGAGGTGGGTGGATGAAATCGTTTTCGCAGATGACCAAGGAAGAATTGAGCAGAGCGAAGAATAAAAGCAACTGCTGTGACCATGCCGAACAGACAGGGATTTTGCTTTTCGGTACCATAACACCGGACTTGGAGGAGCAGTATCGGATTCCTCAGGAGCTGGTTGAGAGTGAGTGTTGCAAGCGTGCTTTGATCAAGGGAGCCTTTCTGGGCGGCGGCACGGTCATCAATCCCCGGAAGAACTATAATCTGGAATTGACAACACCCTATCCGGCTTTGGCGAAGGATATGGCGGAGCTTCTGGAAAGCGTAGGGTTTTCCTTTAAGTCGGTGCAAAGAAAATCCAAGGAAGTACTCTACCTGAAGAATAGTGAAGCTATCTCAGATTTTTTGAGTTATATCGGTGCTTTTCGTGCACAGATGGAACTTTTGAACATCAAAATTGAAAAGGAAATCAGAAACGACTTTAATCGTGCGGCAAATATTGAAACAGCCAATCTGGAAAAGACCATCAATGCGGCGGTTCAGCAGGTGAAAGCCATTGAGGAAATCCAAAGGAGAATTGGGCTTGACAACCTGCCGGATGATTTGCGGGAGGTAGCCAAGCTACGTCTTGCCAATAAGGATGCCAGCTTAAGTGAATTGGGAGCAATGATGAACCCGCCCCTGACAAAATCTGGCATCAACCATCGATTAAAGAAACTGATGGAATTTTAACGAAAAGGAGGGAGAACCGTGGCATTTACCCATTTGCACGTACATACGGCGTATAGCTTGCTAGATGGCGAAGGAACCATTAAAAAGCTGGTTGACAGAGCCAAAGAACAGGGGCAGACATCCCTTGCCATTACCGACCATGGTAATATGTATGGTGTGATTGAATTTTATGAATATGCAAAAGAACAGGGAATCCATCCAATTCTGGGTTGTGAGGTTTATGTTGCGGCACGCTCCCGACATGATAAGGTTCATGAATACGATGCCCAAAGCTACCATTTGATCCTTTTGGCAGAGAACGAAGAAGGATACCGAAATCTCATGAAAATTGTATCCATTGGATTTGTGGAGGGGTTCTATTACCGTCCCAGAATCGACATGGAGGTTTTGCGGAAATACAACAAGGGAATCATTGCTTTGAGTGCCTGTATGGCAGGAGTGCTTTCCCGACAGATTTTAAGTGATAACTATGAAGAGGCAAAACGCCGTGCGGAGGAGTTTATAGATATTTTTGGCAGGGACAGGTATTTTATTGAGATTCAGGACCACGGGATTTTAGAACAACAGAAGCTCAACCGGGGGCTGATTGCGCTGGCGGAGGAGCTGAATCTATCTTTGGTTGCTACCAATGACGTTCATTATGTCAAGGAGGAGGATGCGGAGTATCAGGATGTCTTGATGTGCATCCAGATGGGCAAAACGGTACAGGATGAAGACAGAATGAAGATGTCTACCGACCAGCTCTATTTAAAGTCGGAGGCAGAAATGCTGGAGCTGTTCCCTAATCATCCGGAGGCCATTGAGAACGCCCAGAAGATTGCAGACCGTTGTCAGGTAGAAATCACCTTTGGGGAACTGCACCTGCCAAAGTTTGATGTTCCGGAGGGGCTTACCTCAAGAGAGTATCTTCGTCAGCTTGCCGACGAGGGAATGAAAGAACGATATCCGGAGGATGACGGGACAGTCCGGGAGCGATTGGAATACGAGCTTTCCACCATTGAACAAATGGGGTATGTGGATTACTTCCTGATTGTCTGGGACTTTATCCGGTATGCTCGGGAGCATGGGATTATGGTTGGCCCCGGACGTGGCAGTGCCGCGGGAAGTGTTGTTTCCTACTGTCTGCATATTACAAACGTAGATCCCATCCGTTACGGCTTGATTTTTGAACGGTTTTTGAACCCGGAACGGGTCAGTATGCCGGATATTGATATCGACTTTTGCTACGAGCGTCGTGGCGAGGTCATTGACTATGTGAATCGGAAGTACGGAGAAGAGCAGGTGTGCCAGATTGTGACCTTTGGTACCATGGCAGCACGGCTCGCAGTGCGGGATGTGGGCCGTGCGTTGGATATTCCCTATGGGGTTGTTGATAATGTTGCAAAGCAGATTCCCATGGAATTGAAAATGACCATCGAAAAAGCACTGAAGGTCAACTATCAGCTAGACGAGCTTTACAAAGGCGATCCCCAGATTAAGAAGCTGATTGATACCGCCAAGGAACTGGAAGGTTTGCCCCGGCATACTTCCACCCATGCGGCGGGCGTGGTGATTACCAGAGAACCGGTTCAGAATTATGTGCCTCTCCAGAAGAACGACGATGTAATAACAACCCAGTTCACCATGACCACCATTGAACGGTTAGGACTTTTGAAAATGGATTTTCTGGGGCTTCGTACCCTGACCGTGATTCGGGATGCGGTTCGGCATATTTATGAGCAGACCGGAACAGTTGTGAAGATTGATGAGTTGGATTTTGGAGATGAAAAGACCTATGCCATGATTTCCGCAGGGGAGACCGACGGTGTATTCCAGTTGGAAAGCGGTGGGATGAAGCAGTTTATGAAAGAGCTTTCTCCCAACTCTTTGGAGGATATCATTGCGGGGATTTCCCTTTATCGTCCGGGTCCTATGGATTCTATCCCTACCTATGTGGCGAATAAAAAGAACTCTTCTATGGTACGATATAAGCACCCCATGCTGGAGCATATTCTGGATGTAACCTATGGGTGTATTGTCTATCAGGAGCAGGTGATGCAGATTGTCCGGGAGATGGGCGGTTATTCTCTGGGACGTGCAGACCTGGTTCGCCGTGCTATGTCCAAAAAGAAAGCTGATGTCATGGAAAAGGAGCGGCAGAACTTTATTTATGGCGTGGAAGAGGACGGACAGATTGTCGAGGGTGCAGTCAAGCGTGGTGTGGATGAGAAGGTGGCGGCTTCCATTTTCGATGAAATGATGGATTTTGCCTCCTATGCTTTCAACAAGTCCCATGCGGCTGCTTATGCGGTGGTGGCATACCAGACGGCGTGGCTAAAATGCCACTACCCCGTTGCGTTTTTTGCGGCACTTTTGACTTCCTTTATCGAACATGCCGATAAGGTTACCAAATATATTTCTATCATCCGCAACCAGGGAATTACAGTGCTTCCACCGGATATCAACCAAAGCGGACGACAATTCTCGGTGGAGGACGACAAGATTCGGTTCGGGATGGCGGCGATCAAAAACGTTGGCGGTGCCGTGGTGGATGAGATTGTAGCGGAACGGAAAGCCGGCGGTGCTTTTTCCGGATTTCGGGAATTTTGCCAGAGAATGGCAGGTAGAAAAATCAACAAGCGAGTGGTTGAAAACCTGATTCGCAGTGGTGCCTTTGATAGCCTGGGGCAAAAACGTTCTGTTTTAATGAGCGTCTATGAAAAGGTTCTAGAAGGAGCGGTTGCCGAGCAGAAATCCTTGATGCCGGGGCAGATGGATATGTTTTCCATGATGGAGGAGTCAGTTTCCCAGGGGGATGATTTTCCGGATATGCCGGAGTTTGACGAAAAAGAGATTCTGGCAATGGAGAAAGAATGTATCGGGATGTATATCTCGGGACATCCTCTGGATCGGGTTCGGGAGCAGATTTTAGGTTGTTCTACTGCCCAGATACAGGAAATTCACGAAAATGAAAATGGTCGTTTCAATATTGGGAGTAAGGTTAGGATTGCGGGAATGATTACAAAAATCCGGAACCAAGTTACCAAAAAAGGTGAAATGATGCGGTATCTGGAGTTTGAGGATTTGAGTGCTTCCATAGAAGTGCTGGTTTTCCCCAGCCTATTGCGGAAGTTCGAAGCCTTGCTCCGCCCGGACCAAATTGTGGTTATTGAGGGCAATTTGGATATCACTGAGGATGCTCCGGCAAAATTGCGTCTGGAGTCAGTTTCTGGATTGCAGGAGATGGCGACGGAGAACCGTAAGCTTTATCTGCGGCTTTTGAGCACAGAAACCCAGAAGGGGAAAAGGATGAAAGAGATTCTAAGGCAGAACCGTGGCAATGTGCCGGTGGTTTTGCACTATGCAGACAAAAAGGAAACCTTGGCGGCACCGGAGAGTCTTTGGGCTTCCGGAACCGGGGAAATGATGAATACATTGGAAGAGGTTTTGGGAAAAGAAACTGTAAAGTTGGTGGAGAAATCGTGATACAGAGGAAAATGGAGGAAGCATTTTCCCCCTCCGGGATTTTTCGGCATCTTCCGAATGGATTTGACAAAAAGCGAGTACATTTCTACAATGTGATTGATTCCACCAATAACGAGGCAAAACGCTTTGCCGCAGAGGGAGCGCCGGACGGTACGGTGTTTCTTGCCAACTGCCAGACGGCAGGCCGTGGCAGGGTTGGACGGAGCTTTTATTCTCCGGAAGACGGAGGTATCTATTTCAGCTGTTTGTTACGCCCTCAGCTTTCTGCGGATGATGTGGTTTTGATTACCGTCGCAGCATCGGTTGCGGCGGCAGATGCGATTTTTGCAGTGACCGGAGTTTATCCTGCAATCAAATGGGTCAACGATTTATTTCTCGGCAGAAGAAAGGTCTGCGGCATCTTGACTGAAATGGTATCCGGGACTTCTCCTGCAGTGGTGGTGGGCGTTGGCATCAATTGCTCTGCCGTTTTCCCCGAAGAGCTTCAGGAAATTGCCGGGAATCTTCCAAAAACCGAGGATTTAAGAAATCGTTTGGCGGCGGAGCTTATTTGTAAAATGCCCTATCTGGAAGAAATCATCAAGGAAGGGAATTTTCTGGATCAATACCGTGCACATTCCATGGTAATCGGTCAGATCGTTACGCTGCCGCAGGAACCGGGAAGCCGCTATTTTGCGAAGGGAATTGGTGATAGCGGCGAGCTGATATTAGAGGATGAAACCGGGACAGAGCGGCGACTTACCACGGGTGAAATCAGCATCCGTCTCGCTGATACTGATTGACAAATAATGGAAGAAGTGATAAGATAATAATAGTTGGACAAAATAAAAGAGAAACCTCACAAAAGGAGCGATAAAAATGCGTAACAAAATGAATTCCGAAGAATGGCTTTGCTCCGACCGAAAGTCTGGAAATACTCTTTTTTGGAAGTTGCTGAGCATTCTTGGTTTTTTGGCAGCCGGGGTCTTTGCTTTTATCAGTCTTTCCTTCAAGAAAAGAAATGATCAGTACCGTGATATGCTGATTAGCATGAGTGAAACTCTTCCTGATGAGGAGGAGATCGACGCCGAGAACCGTCGCCGTTGGCAGAGTGCTCATGCACCGGCAAACCGTAAGACAGTGGAGGAACGGCTGGCAGACCAACGGGTTCAGGAATCCTAAAAGAGAAACCAAAGAGGAGATAGAAAGATGGTAAGAAAGGATGTAGTAATCTCTGTTTGTCAACGATGCGGTGCAGTAGGAAGTGTGAAACAGCCTCACTGCGTTTTCTGCGGTGCTGCTTTGAATGCAGAAATGCAGGTTCGTTTGCGGAAGGACAGAGGGAGCTTTGCAATCAAAAAGGATAGTATATCCTCCGGAACCGGCATAGCTCGTAAAAAAGTAACAGTAACAAGCCTGCTTTCGTTGTTTTTTGGCGTTGGGGCGGTGCTGATGCTGGCATTTCGGGTTCTGGATGGGGGATTGTTGCTTGGAATACTTTCTATGATTCTTGCCATTGTTGCCCTTTGTCAGAGAAAAGGCGGTGCCCTTCTTTCTGCCGTGGCAATTGGTCTTGGGATTTACACCATGTTTGTCAATCTCTTCTGGTTCTTTTATAATCTTTTTATCTTTTTTTAGAATGTATCATTTCAAATGCAAGGAATCACAAGGAAAATGCAAGGTTTTTCTTGTGATTTTTTCATTCTTTTAGAGAAAATCCCCTTGATATTTTTTTGGGTTTGTGTTAAAATAACTCTATCATGTTAAATCGGGGCGTTAGCGGTGCCTTGTAACCCTCAATCCGCTATAGAGGGGATGAAAACTTGCCATGAGGGATAGCCATGTCCGGTCTGACCCTGTTCTAGTGGTGTTGACGGTTTGGTCTTGCGCAATTGGAACCTGTGAACCTCGTCAGGGCGGGAACGCAGCAGCGATAAGCAGTTATTCTGATGTGCCGCAAGATCGCCAAACCCGAGCTTACGGTACAGGGGGCGCGGGTATTGTTATTTCGAAGGTAAGCACATGATTTTTTATTGGAAAAGAGGCGGCAACGTCTTTTCGATATTTTGGATTGCGGGGTGAAAACCATGTCAGAGTCTTATCAGGCACTATACCGAAAATGGCGGCCTATGACCTTTGCGGATTTGGTTGGACAGAGCCATGTGTCCGATACATTG
>JAGALN010000126.1 GCA_017625185.1 Clostridia bacterium | reverse complement strand
AGGAGGATTTACTCTCCATCGGCACCATTGGGTTGATCAAGGGGATTTCCAGTTTTAACCCACAAAAGGGCGCAAGGCTTGCCACCTACGCCGCCCGTTGTGTGGAGAATGAAATTTTGATGATGCTCCGGGCAAAAAAAAAGGAGCAGGGAGATATTTCCCTGAACGAGGCCATCGGGAAAGACAAGGAAGGCAACCAGATTATGCTGATTGATGTGATGCACAGCGACGAGGCAGAGGTCTTTGATAAAATCAACGCAGGACTGGAAACCCAGCAGCTCTACCGAAATATCCAGAGCGAACTGGACTCACGGGAAAAAACAGTGATTCTCCTCCGATACGGTCTCATCGACGGGCATCCCTTACCCCAACGGGAAATTGCCAAGAAGCTTGGCATCTCCCGCTCCTATGTATCCCGGATTGAGAAAAAGGCGGTATCCAAGCTCCGGAAAGGAATTCGGGAAGACTCCAAATAACCTCTTGCATCTTTTGGGGAAATCAGGTAAAATGAAAGGAGAATTTTTCTGGAAAGAAAGGTGTGTTTTGTGAACTTACTGAAAGAAATCACAGGAACAGGGAAGATTACCCCTACCTATGCCAAGCTGACCCTGCAGTTCACCTTTTACAATCCCACAGAGCACCCCCTCTCTCCCCGCTACTTCTTTCCCATCCCCGAGGGTGCATCCATCACCGGAATGCAACTTTTGACCAACAAAAAGACTTTGCTCCGGGCAGAGATTGCACCTCTTGCCGAGCTGGGTTCTGCCGATGGCGGTTTTCAGTTGACTCAGCTTGACCCTCAACTCTATGCGCTCAAATGGGAGTCCCTCCCTCCCGGAGATACCTGCATGGTTCTGGTGGAATGTCTTCTCCATCTCTGTCCGCAAATGGGACAATGCCGTCTGGTTCTCCCCTTTGGAATTCCCTTTGGTCAACCACAGAAGGCCAGCCCATGTCCCGTGAATCTGGATTTTTCTCTGGAGGATTTGGAGCCGTTACGGCTTGCCATGGAGGACAGCTTTGACCCGACCACCCAAACCATCTCCTGCACTGCATGGGCAGGAGAGGACTTTGTCCGGGACTTTTTGGTGCAAGCTCCTAAAAGCCGGAGTTTGATTCAGGAAGAGTTCGGGACCGGCCTTGGCTTTGCCCGGATTGGTTATCCGGCAGAAAAACTCCTGCACGAATCGGCAAAGACCCGGGTTCTGCTCCTTCTGGATTTGAGTCACGCTTCTACCCGACGGATAGGAAACGCCTTAAAAGAGCTTCTCTTTCGGATTGCCGATGCACTCCCCAAAGAAATGCCAACACAAATCCTGTCCACCGCCTCTTCCCCTTTGGAATACACCGACAAGAACCACCTCTATCAGGCTTTGCAGACCTTGCCGGTAGGCGTTGGCAGTTTGGAAGAGCTGTTTCAAACTGCCATTGCCCATCAAGATACAGACACCCTTACTATTTTGGTATCGGATGGCTCCTATGCACCTGCCCAACTATCGGAGTTCCCTCTGGTTCTTGCCACCATGGGCAATGTCCGTCAAACCATCCTTTCCCATAGTCTTTCGGGAGAGCATCTGCATTTCTATCCCAAAGATGCTTTGGAAAAGGAGCTGCCCCATCATATCGAAAGGCTCCTTCACCCCATAGCACCGATAGAAGTCGTCCCTGAGGGCAGTACCGTCCATGATTGTTTTATCTTTCCTCACGAGAACACTCTGGCAGATGGTTATCTGGACCTTGCTTTTTCCTATACCGGACAACCGCCCCAAGGTTTCGCCCTTTGGCAGGCAGGAGAGAAACAATTAACCTCTCCCCTCCTGAACCCAAAAATTCATTCCCGGCTTCCAGACGCCGAGCAGCTTTTTGCAATTGCCAAAATCCGGGGACTAACGGAACTTTTGAAAAAGGCAACTCCGGTTTCCGGTCGGAGTATCAAAAAAGAACTTACCACACTCCAGACCAAGTACCGGATTCTGGGAAGCGAAACCATTCTGACTATCCCCACAAAGGATACAGTTCGAACCGGAATCCCTGCTCGATTTTATTCCACCACATTTGATGGACTTTCTGCCCTCAATGATCGTCCTACCATCTTCGGCGAGGGCATACGGAATCTCCCCAAAGAAAAACAAACCCATCTTGCCGACCTTTGCCGAAAGGCAATTTATGATTCCATCCGCAGCAACGGTTCCATCCATTCTCCTCTGGGTATTACACCCCAAATGTCTGCTGAAGAAACCACCCTTTCTCTTCTTGCTCTCCTGGCAGACGGGAAGACCGACCAAAGTATCATCCGGGATGCTCTTTTCTATCTGGCCTCTGCACCCCGAACACCCTGGAGCTTCCTGTTGGACGAATCACCCAAGAAGGAGACCTTGCAACGAGCGCTTCTCCCTAAACTCCCGAAGTTGGAAACCCTGCTGGCATCTTTGGACGATTCCCTGCCCCTGACGGTGGCAGCCTATCTTCTTCTTTGGATTTCTTTGGTATAGAAAAACCATGACGGATATCCGTCATGGTTTTTTCTTATCTTTTCACATTTCCAATATGGGTCACAATCCGGTATCCCGCAGACCGGACCCTCTGCTCCAGGCAACCACGGCATTGTGCCGCCTCTTCGCCGGTGCAGATTTTGTTCTCATACAAACTGTAAAGCTCCCGGACTCCCACCGGGGATAGATTGGGCATCACCACATTGGCGCCCGCCTGCAAGCCCCGCTCCCGTCCGTCGGGACGGATGGTGCCAAGGGCGGTGGTTGCGGGAATCAATGCCCATGGGAAAATGATTCGCAGGATCGAAATCAACCGCAGGGTCAGTTCAAAGGACCCGTTCTCAAATTCCCGAAAGGGAGTATCCTGATGGGTCAGGTAAGGTCCGATCCCTATCATATCAGGCTTAAGTTCCTGCAAGAACCGCAGGTCCTTCAAAATGATTTCCGGGGTCTGGTAGGGACTTCCTACCATGAATCCGGAGCCAACCTGATACCCGATTTCTTTTAAATGAAACAGACATGCTTTTCGATTCTTGAGGCTCATCTCTGCCGGATGGAGCTTTCCGTAATGGACATCATCTGCCGTTTCGTGCCGGAGCAAATATCGATTGGCACCGGCATCGAACAATGCTTGATAACTCTCTCTGGACCGTTCTCCTGCCGATAAGGTAATGGCACAATCCGGAAACCGCCCCCGAATCTCCTTGACAATTCCACAGAGAACCTCGTCAGTATAATAGGGGTCTTCTCCGCCTTGCAGCACGAAGGTGCGAAATCCCAGTCGATATCCCTCATCACAGCAGGAAAGAATCTCTTCTTGGCTTAAACGATATCGCTCCGCTTTTTTGTTACCACAGCGAATCCCGCAATAATAGCAGTTATTCTTACAGTAATTGGTGAACTCAATCAAACCGCGGATATAAACATCCTCGCCATAGTTCTCCCGACGAATCCGGTCCGCCTCTTTCTTTAATAATTCATCAAAGGCATCGGTTTGCAATAGTGCCAAAAATCCCGCATCGTCCATATCACCGGTACGAATGAATTCTTCTACTATAGTTTTTGTTAACGCCATTGCTCCACCGCCTTTCTTTTGTTTGTTATTATACCTTTTTCCTTTTGTCCTGT
>JAGALN010000125.1 GCA_017625185.1 Clostridia bacterium | reverse complement strand
GTATTTTTTTAATGCTAAAATGCACTTAAATGTTGAAGTTATTCTATTGTATTCCCACACTCTACATCAATTACGACTCTTACGTTAATGTAGTTTTTTATCTCCTTATTTCGGAATTTATCGCCCTCTGCATTAAACACCGTATGCTTCGCAAAGTGCCTAAAATAAAGGATTTCTACGTATTTTGTCTTTGTAGCAAAACCACAGTCTCGACGTGAGCAGTTCGAGGGAACATGTTAACCGGTATTACTTTCTTAGTTTCATATCCCTTTTTGGCAAGATATTGCAAATCCCGGGCCAGGGTGGATGGCTTGCAAGAGATATAAACAATCCGTTTAGGGTGCACCGATGTCACCGCATCCAAAAGCCGCTCCTCGCAGCCCTTGCGGGGCGGGTCTAAAATAACCACATCTGCCTTTTCCCCTTCTTCTACTAATTTGGGCACCAGAACTTCTGCCTTACCGCAATAATACTCACTATTGAGAATCTGATTCAAAACTGCGTTTTCCTTGGCATTTTTCACTGCTTCGGGGACAATCTCCACACCAATCACCTTCCCGGCTTTTTTCGCCAGAAATTGACCGATGGTACCAATCCCGCAATAGATATCCCACAAGGTTTCCTTGCCGGTCAATCCTGCAAACTCTCCTGCCAAACGGTACAATTCCTCCGTTTCAAATCGATTGACCTGATAAAAGGACTGGGGAGATATCTTGAACTTCACATCCCCAATGCTATCGATTAGATAATCACGCCCCCAGAGAAGCAAGTTCTTCTTGCCAAGAACCACATTGGTTTTTCGGTCATTGACATTCTGGACAATTCCAACAACGGATATCTTCTTCCCTTTTATTTGTTTCAATAAGCCATCCACCGACAAAGGCTCCTCGGTTCTGGTTACCAAAACCAAAAGCAACTCCTCTTTCCCTTCTCGCAGGTAGATATGCCGTAGTGTACCTGTATGGTTTTCTTCAGCATAAGATTCAATGTTTTCTTCTCTCATCCAGTTCCGGATAAGCTCCAGAACCACTGCGTCATGTTCGCCCTGGAGCTTACAATCAGTCATAGGAATCACCTGATGGCTATTTCGCCGATAAAAGCCGATTCCTTCCGGGGTTACAGGATACTGTGCCTTATTTCGATACCGTTCCATGATGCCGGCATCCTCGGTGGGGTCCGGCTTTACATCAATCTTCCCAATCCGGAGCAAGCAATCCTCCACCTTTTGCCGCTTGTAGGAAAGCTCTGCATCCCGGTCCATATGCCAGAGCTGACATCCGCCGCACTGATAAAAGTAAGGGCATTCCGCCTTGACCCGATGAATAGACGGCTTGAGCACTTCCAACAGCTTTCCAAAGGCATAGTGTTTCAACACCTTGACAATCAAGACCCGGACAGTTTCCCCTACAATCGTATAGGGAACAAATACCGCCATTTTATTCACACGGCCGACTCCATCTCCCTCTTCGGTCATGCCGGTAATCTCTATCTCATAAACTTCGTTTTTTTGCATCTATATTGCTCCAATAAAATAATTTTACAATTCAACCCGCCACTGCAGTGCCTTGGATAAGGTAATCTCGTCGGCAAACTCCAGTTCTCCACCCACCGGAACACCATGGGCAATTCGGGTTACCTTAATTCCAAAGGGTTTGATGAGTTTGGAAATATACATGGCGGTGGTTTCTCCCTCTATATTGGGGTTGGTCGCCATGATAACCTCCTGAACATCGCCAGCTGCAATCCGTGCCATCAGTTCTTTTATTTTAATATCATCAGGACCCACATTGTCCATGGGAGCAATGGCTCCATGTAAAACATGATATACTCCCTTAAATTCATTGGTTCGTTCCATCTGCAGAACATCCTTGGGACTTTCCATCACACAAATCACACTATGATCCCGGGTTGGATTGCTGCATATGCTGCAGGTTTCTTTATCCGAGAGATTCTGGCACTCCGCGCAATAACAAAGGGATTTTTTTGCCTCCACAATGGCATTGGCAAACTTCTCCGCCTTTTCCTTGGGCTGGTTTAGGACAAAAAAAGCCAGCCGCTGTGCCGTCTTACTGCCGATACCCGGCAGCTTCTCAAATTCTTCAATCAAGTTTTGTAGCGGTGCTGCAAAGTATTCCATACTGCATCTCCTATTCTCAATAAATCTCCAGTTTATCCTTCAATCCAGAAAACCGTTTCTGGGTATTATCATTCTCCACAAACATCCGGACATATTCCTCCTGTCCTACCAATACCACCAATGCTTTGGCACGGGTAATGGCGGTATAGAGAAGGTTCCGTGTCGTCAAAAGGCGATGGGTTTCAAAAACCGGCATTACAACCACATCAAACTCGCTGCCCTGACTTTTATGAACGGTAATGGCATAGGCAAGCTCCAATTCGTCCAGCAGCATGAAATCATACCGTACCATACGATCATCAAAAACGACGGTCAACTTCTGTCCTCGGTTGTCAATATCAGTAATAAAGCCCACATCACCGTTGAATACTCCCAGGCCCTTTTCGCTGCCATCCAGCCGTTCCCACTCCATCTGGTAGTTGTTCTTAATCTGCATCACCTTATCTCCCAGACGGAAAATGCAATGTCCCGCAATTTTCTCCGGTTTCTCAGGACCCGCCGGATTTAATGCCTCCTGTAAGACCGTGTTAAGATAGGTTACACCAATCATAGATTTTC
>JAGALN010000124.1 GCA_017625185.1 Clostridia bacterium | reverse complement strand
GGCTTTTGCCGGAGCACCCTTTTCTGTAGCGAACCGCCTTGACAAGCCGCCGGAATTGTGCTATACTGTCCCATATACTTTCGCTGGAATAACTCAGTCGGTAGAGTACCTCACTCGTAATGAGGAAGTCGTGGGTTCAAGTCCCATTTCCAGCTCCAGAGAAAGCCGTGGCTTATGCCAACGGCTTTTTTTCTTTCCTTTTTTCGGTGCCGGAAAAAATTTTTTACCGTATTGTAATGTTTTTGTAAAAAAGGATTGACTTTCCTTTTCTGTTCTGTTATAATTTGGTCATGACCAAATAATGTTTAAACAAACATTAAGGAGGGATTTCATGCTAAATAGTATTGTTGAGCGCAGCAGGCTCATCTCCCCACTGAACGCCACCGAGAAAAAGATTATTCGTTCTGCGGCGAAGCTCTTTTTGCAAAACGGTTTCTCCAGCACCACCCTGAAGATGATAAGTGCAGATTGCGGACTATTGCAGGGGACAATTGCATATCATTTTCATACCAAGGAGGATATGCTTTATCTCCTGATTCAGGAGCTAATGGATTTTCACAGCAAGCTGGTGGCAACCACCGAGGACGAAACCGGGGATAAGCTCTTGGCGTTTGCCACCGAGGTAACTGCCCAAATTTCCATCTGCGAAGCCGATTCCAAGGCATGGGATTTGTACCATGCGGCATATAGCTTACCCGGCACCTTGGAGCTGATTAAGGATTGGACCTCCAGGAAAAACTACCGAACCTTCCACGAACGTCTCCCCGGTTGGACAGAGCGGGATTTTCGCATCAAGGAGAACATTGCCAGCGGGATTGAGTTTTCCGCCCTGACCTCTCCCTGTCATGCAGACCATACCCTGGAGGATAAGATTTCTTCGGTGTTGGACTCCCTGTTTCTTCTCTATAAGATTCCCAAAGAGGAGCGGGAGCGGGTGATTGGCAAGATTTTGGAGCTTGATTACCGCAATCTTGGTCAGGAGTTGCTTGGACAGTTCGCCAACCGCCTGAAGCAGTCTGCCGAAGACGCCTGAGCTTGCAAGATAGCTTAAAAAGGGGTACCCCTTTTTGTTGTATGCTAATACAACAACGCCGATTTTTTTGCAAACGCAAAACGGAAATAATGCAAATCAATATAGACTGAAAGGAGAAAAACTATGAAGACAAAACGATTTCTTGCACTACTAATGACACTGTGTATGCTGACAGGCATGCTCTCCGGCATGACGGTTTCTGCCGCACCCGACCCGATTACAGTGGCATCCACTCGCCATAACGTCAATCAGGAAGACGGCATTGTTGTAACCAAGACAGCAACACCCAAGGAAGACGGCACCGTGGACATTTCCATTACCGCCTACACCACCGGAGAGGTTACTGCTCATAGCACTGTCACCCCTACTGATATTGTACTGGTTCTGGATGTATCCGGAAGTATGGATGATGAGGTAGAGGAATCCACCATTACCGGCTATACGGAGGTGCAGGGCTCTGACCAGAGCTGGGATTTTCTATGGTGGTCCGATACCAGATATGGTTTTGCTTCAACAGATACTACATATTACATTGACAAAAACGGCACCAAAATCCCGGTGACCTATGCCGGCGAAGACGATAACAACTATGATTTTTATACGGATGGCAGCAGCTATTACTATCCGGTGATGGAGAGCGGCTACACCAATCAGGCGCTTTCCTATCCTATCGTGCAGTTCTACTCTGCCACCATCGAAACCACGACCCAGAGTAAGATGGAGGTTTTGAAGGCAGGCGCGAAGGCGTTTATCGAAACAACAGCGGCAAAAAATGCGGGCATTACGGATGCTTCCAAGATGCACCGGATTGCCATTGTGAAGTATGCCGACGACAGCTACTATTCCGGAACGGCATCTACCCAGACGCTTACCCTAGCTGAGGGTAATAACAAAAACTCCAGCGGATACAACTACACGCAGGTTGTCAAAGGGTTGCTTCCGGTAACCTCTGCAAATGCTACCGTTCTTGAGGATGCCATTGACAGTCTTGATGCCGGTGGCGCAACAGCGATTGACTATGGTATGAATCTGGCATCTGCACTTCTGGGCTCTCAGGAATCAGACGACCGTGCCGATGTAATCATTGCCTTTACCGACGGCGAACCCAACCACCAGAACGGCTTTGATTCTACGGTTGCAAATAATGCCCTGGATACGGCGGCATCCTTAAAGAGTACCGGTGATGTTTCTGTTTACACCATCAGTATGGCAGAAAACGCTGATGCTTCGGTATTGGGAACCAACCAGACCAACCAGTTCATGCACTATCTTTCCAGCAACTACCCCAATGCGATTTCCATGAGCAATTCGGGCACAGGGGATATTGCCAAGGGGTATTACTTGACGCCGGACGGCGACCATGCCTTGGAGTCCATCTTTACCGGCATTATGCAGAATATTGGGGCACCCCATGTAGAAATGGGCGCAAATGCAGTTTTAACCGATGCAATTTCCAGTTATTTTGCGTTAAAAGACGATGCCAATAGCATTACCTTACAGGAAGTTGCCAAGACGGCAACCGGCTGGGGTACTCCGGCTGCCACCACAGCCACCTACTCCTTGAGTGCGGACAAAAAGGTTGTTAAGGTTACCGGCTTTGACTTTGATGCTAACTATCTCTCTGCAGAGGCAAGAGACGGTTCCTTCTACGGAAAGGCTCTGCTCCTTACCATGAATGTAACCCCGCAAAAGCATATTATTGATGCAGGTGCAAGCGTTCATCAAGGAAATGTTCCCACCAATGCAGGCGACGCATTCCTTGCTGACAGCACCGGTGTCAGCCGTGCCGTTGTAGGCACTCCCACGCTGACACTCCCCAAGGTTACCTATTCATACACCATAAATGGTACAAACAAGACAGAATATGCAACCAACTACCGTCTGCCCGGTACAACAGAAACGGTAAAGGATGTCATCGAAAGAACCGGATACACCTTCGAGGGCTGGACTGCTCCGGATGGAGTTACCGTTTCCGCAGGAAGCTACACTGTTCCCAACGCACATATTGAATTTACCGGCAACCTTGCCCCTCAAACCTTTACTGTAACCTACGCATATACCGGTACGGTTCCTACAAATGCACCTGAATTGAGCACCCTCAATCTGAACCATACTGCGAACTATACCGAAACCGTAACGGTCGCAAATCCCGTTACTGCACCGACAGGCTACCAGTTTGTAGGCTGGATGCCCCTTGGCACCGATGTGGCGATTGACCAGGACGGCAAGTTCACCATGCCCGCAAGAGATGTTACTCTGGTTGGTCACTTTGAACCGGAGGACTTCACCCCCTATGCAGTAGAGCATTATCTCCAAAATCTGGACGGCAGTACCTATCACCTCCACGAGGTTGAGGATAAGGTGGGTACCACGGGTGCAACCGCAGTGGCAGTTCCCAAGAATTCCTACAAGGGCTTCCACTACGACGAAGGAAACGCCAACGAGATTTTGTCTGCTAAAATCGAAGGCGACGGCTCTACCGTTTTGAGAATTTACTACAACAGAAACACTTATACGGTTTCCTACCGGATTGACGGTGCAGTGCATCCGGACGGCGTTACTGCTCCGACAGGGCAGACCGATGTGATGTTTGGACAGACCGTTAATATTGCAGAAAATCTGGATGTACAGGACTATATATTTTCCGGTTGGGTAAACGATGCTGTTGCATCCGACCCCAATTATGTAGAAGTTACGGCAGGCGGAACCTTTGAAATGCCCGCTGCCAATGTGGTGATTTCCGGTTTCTTCTCCAAACAGGGTGATGTTCCCTACACGGTAGAGCATTACCTCCAGAATCCGGACGGAACTACTTACAGTGATGGTAAGGGCGGAACTGACCCCGCCAAGACCGAAACCTTCACAGGGGAAACAGGAACACCCATCGAAGCGTTTCCGGTTACCTTTACCGGCTTTACCTATGACGAGGAAAATCCCAACGAGATTCGAACCGGAAACATTGCTACAGGTACCGTGTTGAAGCTCTATTATAAACGGAACCAACATCAGGTAACCTATACTTACCATGGGGTTGTTCCGGAGAATGCACCCACCCTTCCCGGTGACCAGACCGAGTATTACGGAGCTACCGTAACTGTTGCAGGGGCAGTAACACCGCCTTCCGGCTACAACTTCCATGGATGGAGAATCTCTGATTCCTTAGAAGAGGTTACTAGCTTCCCCATGCCCGATCATGATGTGGTTTTGGCGGGACACTTCCATCCCCACGATAATGTCCGGTATCAGATTGAGCATTATTATCAGGATATCAACGGAGATTACCCCGAGGCACCCCAGGAGCATGAGGCAAGATTTGGTACTACTGATGCCGTTGCTACAGTTTATGCGCACAGAAACCCAGGTTTTACCTTGGATGAATCCGAAACGGTAAAGAATATTAAAGATGAAACGGATGATTCCTACAAAGCAGTGCTTGATCCTGTTGCCGATACCTTGACTGCAAAAATCAAGGGTGACGGCTCCACCATTTTGAAATTCTACTATAATCGGCAGAGCTATAAGGTGGAGTACCAGTTCGAGGGTGAGGTTCCTGCCGGTGTAAACAAAACTGCGTATGTAACCACTGAAATGGTTCCTTACGGAGAGGAAATCACTCTGCACGTGATTCCCGAAGCGGAATACCAGGGTTATTCCTTCTCGGGTTGGAAAACGGAAGATGTGGAACTGGCTGACGGTGCAACCGGCTTTACCATGCCAGCTAACCATGTGCTCTTAAAGGGCTCCTTTGCTGCAGAACTGAACACCTACAAAGTTCGGCATCTACTGGAAACCCTTGATGGAAGTGGCGAAAGCTTTGACGGCAAGCACTATAAGCTAGAAGAAACAGAAACCATTACCAACAAGAGAACCGGTGCATTGGTAGAGGCAATCCCGAAGGATTATACCGGTTTCCATCCCAGTGATAAAAATGTTCTTACCGGAAACGTCGCCGGCGACGGAAGTCTGGTGATTGATGTCTACTATAACCGCAATCTCTGGACAGTTACCTATGTTTACTATGATAATGAACACCTGCCAGCAGGGGCTCCTGCACTTCCGGCGAAGATGGAAAATGTTCCCTATGGCAAATCTTTGACAGTAGAAGATAAGTTAAGCCATAACGGATACAGCTTTGACGGCTGGCATACCCATAGTGTGCATCCCGTTGCAAACGCAGGAAAATTGGAATATACCATGCCGAACCATGATGTTGTATTCTACGGCAGTTTTGTACAGCAGTACAATGTGACCTACGACTTAAACGGCGGTACGCCTGCAACAGGCGCCGATTATGAGCCAAAGGTGGTAGCGCCTGATACTGTTATTACCGTAGAGGCAGCACCCACCAAATCGGGTTATACTTTTGCCGGCTGGAAAGCAACAGATGAGAACTTCACCGCTGTCAATTATACTGCCGGTCAGTCTGTAACCGTTAACCATGATCTGCACTTTGTGGCACAGTGGAAGAAGAACTCCGGCGGGACTCCCGGCGGTGGCGGCGGCGTTACCAGATACATTCTGACCTACGAGAGCAACGGCGGTACCAAGTACGATAAGGAAACCTACAGCCCCGGCAAGGTGGTACAGCTTGATAAAGAACCTCACAAGGAAGGCTATGTCTTTGATGGCTGGTATGCAGATAAGGAGCTTACCCAGGCAGTAACCGAGGTTAAGATGACCAAGAACATCACCGTTTATGCCGGATGGGTAGAAAACAACGGAACTGCAGGAAACGGTCATGAAACACCTGGCGCATTGGATGGCGAGCATCATTTCGCTTACGTTGTGGGTTATCCGGACGGCACCGTTCGACCCAACGACCACATCGACCGTGCCGAGGTTACAGCCATCTTCTTCCGGCTTTTGAAAGAAGAAATCCGGAGCGGGAACTTAACCGACCAAAATCCGTTTGCTGATGTAACGGCAGAGGATTGGTTCAACAAGGCGATCTCTACCATGACCAAGCTGGGTATTGTCAAGGGAAGATACGAGAACGCTTTCGAGCCGAACGACTTTATTACCCGTGCCGAGTTTGCGGCAATCTGTGCAAGATTCGACGATTCCCAATACGAAATCGTTGACAGCTTTGCCGATGTTGCAGGGCACTGGGCAGAGAATGAGATTCACGAGGCAGCGGCTCACGGCTGGATTAAGGGTTACGAAGACGGAAACTTCCATCCGGATCAGCTGATTACCCGTGCAGAGGCTATGACCATGATCAACCGGGTTCTGAACCGTATCCCCGAAACCGAGAATGACCTTCTCGCTGATATGATTATATGGCCGGACAATGCAGATACAAATGCTTGGTATTATCTGGCGGTGCAGGAGGCAACCAACAGCCACAATTACGAGATGAAGAATCACATCTACGAAAGCTGGACCGGATTGACCGAGAACACCGACTGGACCATCTACCAGTAAAACAGCAAAAAAAGACCCCTCCGGGGGTCTTTTTTCGTGGGGTCGTTGGTCTATGAACCGACACCCCAAAGTTAGACCAAAAATCTAACGCTTGGGAGGTCGTTTCACAGTTGTTCAAGCCTTTTTTCTAATATTCCTTCTCTTCATTATTCATTATTCATTAAAAATCGTGGCGGAATCCTGCACTGATGTTATATTTTTCAAAAACACGAACAATTTCCTCCACCACTTCAAAATCGTCTTTGATGGTATCATCCCTTATAATACACTGAATCTCATTCAATACTGTAAGCGCAACCGACGTAATTGCATCATCCATATCGATAATCTCATACTGTAACGCCCGATTGACTGCATCTGCAATCGCCCCTGAAAAAATCTCCAATCGAATATCCATCCATCATACCTCCTCAATAACAACATATCATAAATTCTCTAAAATTACAACAGAAATTTCTGGTGTATTATAAAAATATGTTTTGTTTTATAATCAAGGGGAATCCTAAAACAAGGCGGTGGTATCATGGCATTTCAACCAAAAGCAACCAAAGAAAAGGTAAAGGCGGGTTATAAAACCCTTTATATTACAGACGAATTGGCTGAAAAGGTTGCGGTTCTTGCCAAAAAGCATGATACCAGCTTTAATAACATTGTGGTTAGTATCCTCGAAGATTTTTTTGAAAACAACAAATAGTTTTAGATAATCAAAAGGCTTGAACCGTTCGGTTCAAGCCTTTTTCTAATATTCCTTCATTCTTCGCAGACGCCGGAAAACTGCCGCCTCGCCTTCCTCCTTCAAAAGAGTCAGGATTTCTTCGATGGCATCCGAGGTTTCCGGATGGATGAACCGGTTCGCCTTCCCCCGCAGGAAGTATTCCAAGGGATGGCTTTCGGCATAGTTCTCCCCTTGATAAATCTTGCTCGCCGCAATCCGGTCGCAGATTAACTCCTTGAAGAACCGTACCGGCATCTTCACCGGGAGAAGCTTCTTTTCTTTGGGGTTATAATCGCACCAATACTCAAAATGGTGGCGGTTTCTTCCCTTGTGATGAAGCCATGCGGGAGAATAGCCGTATTTTTCCCGCTCCGCCTCGTTGGGGCTTTTTTTCCCGTCGGAAAAGTTCCGGACTCCGGCAAGAAACTCGGTCTTGGTATACTTGGACAAATCATGGCCCAAGCCCTGCCAGAAAATTCCCGCCTTGGCACAATGGCGAATCACTGCGTGCCGATGCCTCGTAATGGTCTTAAAATGTCCCCATGCCTTTTGAAAACTCATCCTTCTGCCCCTTACTTATCCCCGGCGTACCGAACCTGGCGGATGGTACCTTCGCACTGGGAGAACTTGGCGTTCATCTCCAAAGAACCGCCCACGCTGATTTGCTTGTTGGCTGCGGTATAATAGCCTTGGTCGCTGACACTGCCGGTAAAGGCAATGGTCACATAGGCATTGTACCGACCCTCAATGGGAACCTCCTTATATTCTCCGGTTTCCATCTCTACCATGTCGGTTGCCTGCTCGGAGGCGACCCCCACAATCTCGCCGATGTATTCCTTGCTGGTCTTGTCAAAGACCGCACCCCGCTTGGCAAGCGCCTCCACCGTTTCCTGCCGCACCTCTTTTACCAGAACCACACATTCCAGCTCCTCTCCGGAGCTGACCGTCACCGCACTGTTTCCCGAAAAGCGGATGACAAGACCCACCAGAAGAATCACAACCGCAAGGATTGCCGCAACATCAATCACACTGATTTTTCCGAATAATTTTCCGTCCTGTTTCAGCATAGCTCTCTCCTCCTTACAGGGTGTTGACACCGACAAAGAAGCCGGCTCCTGCCCAGTTTTTACTCTTGACAAAGGCTTCCTCGCCAACCCGTGCCGCAACGCCGTTGACCGTTACCGTTTCGTTGGTTTCCATCCCCTGTCCCTCCATGGTAATCCGGACATCATACCGCCCGGGAAGCTCCGAGGACCCGGACCAGCCATCCACAATATTCTCTGCACGCTTGGTTGCCGGGAGAATCTCCACCTTGGTCACCACAGTTTCCATCTTCTCCTTGACGCCAATCATGGCAACGTCCCCTTCTTTGGGGAGGTTGATGAAGGTATCGTCCTTGTCGGTCAGCTCTATCACCAGCTGTACCGTCTTGGTTTCTGCCGTCTCACCGGCGCTGCCGCCGCCTCCCAAAAGGAGAACTCCGGCAATCAATACTGCCACCAGAACCAGCACGATTGCAAGGTCGATTGCGTTAAACTTC
>JAGALN010000123.1 GCA_017625185.1 Clostridia bacterium | reverse complement strand
ATCCGGCAGATTGAGGCGAAGGCACTTCGAAAGCTTCGTCACCCCAGTCGCAGCAGAAAGCTGAAGGATTATCTGGAATAAAAAAACAGAGCGGAAACAATTGTTTCCGCTCTGTTTGCATTAGCACTCAATTTCGAACAATTTTCTGGGATAGTTGGTCAAATTCTCGCAACCGTCCTTGGTAACAACCAATACGTCCTCCATCCGGAGACCGATTTCCTTTTCGGCAGAGCCTAAAAAGATGCAGGCACAGAACGCCATGTTTTCTTCCAGCAGGAAATCTGCATCGGTTTCAATCCAGGGCGCTTCACCCTCCATGGTTCCGTTGCCGTGGAAGGGACCGTAGAGGAGCCAGTCGCCATAGCCCAGTGCGGTTACGTTTTCAATATGCTTCTTTGCAATTTCACAAGCAGGAACGCCGGCTTTTAACATACCGATTGCCAATTCCTGTGCCTTGTAGCACGCTTCAATCAAATCCTTCTGCTCGGGAGTTGCCTTGCCGAATACCACCGCTCTTCCGATGGTGGAGGCATAGCCGTCAACTCTGGCACCAATCTGAATGTGGGTCAAATCGCCCTTTTCGATCTTCTTGTTTCTGGGACGGCTGATTGCCTGATTGGAGCCTTTGCCGGTGAGAACCCAAACGGGGTAGGATTCCCGCTCTGCACCCAGCTCGTGCATCTTGCCAAGAGCCAGACCTGCTACCTGCTGCTCGGTCATACCAACCTTGATGTTCTCCAGAACATAATCAAAGGTCTGGGCGGTAATCTTTGCTGCGGCTCTCATACATGCCAGCTCGTTTTCGCTCTTGTGCATCCGGAGCTTGTTCACAACAGCGTCTGCCTTTTCAATCTTTACATCACCGTATACCTGCAATGCCTCTGAGAGAGCCTCGTAAACGCCAATGGTCATCAAAGGAAGACCTGCAACACCGAATCTGGTTACCTTTTTGTCGCCAATCATCTCTTTCATGACACTGTTAAAGGTATCCATAACATGACCCGGATACTCCGGTTCGGAGGATTCCCGAAATGCCTTGATACGACGGATTTTCTCAATCTTACTCCGGTCGGAGGCATAGGTCATACTCTCCGGACCAATCAAAAGAATGGGGTCGCCCTCCTGGGCAATCAGGACACCAGCGGTCTCAAAGAGGGCCAGTAGTTAGAGAAGTATCTTACATACTGAGGCTCTGCTTCGTTACCATAGGAGAGGATGAAGTCATAGCCTTCCTGCTTCATGATTTCCTGAACTTTTTTTGCTCTTTCTTTGAATTCCTCATTGGGAATTGACGGAATATTTAACATAATGGTTACTCCTTTCCACACAGCCAATCGGCAGGGTTTTCTTTTAATAATGTATTGATTTGTTCGTTGGTAATGCCCTCGTCCTCCATCATGGGAACGATGTTGGTCAGGACATGGTCGTAGCCCCAACCGCCGTACCTGTGCATCAGGTTCTTCAGGCACAAATCGCAGGACAACAGAATTTGCTTTAAGTAGCCGTCGTCAATCATCTTTTTCAAGAGGGTGACACGGTCGGTATCGTGAACGAAGTTCCCGTACCCCGAGTTCCGGACCTCGCGCCGGATATAGTACTCTTTTCCAAAGTTGTCAAACTCCACATAAACGCCCTTTTTCAGCAGTGCGTAGATGTAGTCCTCCCGGTTCTCCACGTCAATATGGCTGATGCAGATTTTTTCACAGGGAACGCCTGCGTTCAATAAGATGTCAGCTGCCTCGATGCCGTTGGTGGTCCAGGGGTTGATATGGACGTTGATTGCCGCTCCGGTTTTGTTGCTGGCGATTGCCGCCGCACGGAGGACTCTCCGCTCCTTGTCGTCGAAGATTTCGCTGATGCCAATCTCGCCGATGTAGCCGGCAGGGATGCCGTTTATACCCTCCTCCAGCTCTTTTACCATCAGTTCGGCAATTTCCTCGTCGGTCATGCTGTCAAATTCCTTGGGATGGGTTTCCCCCACATAGAAGCCGGTGCCCATGATGATGTTCAGCCCGGTTTCCTTGGAGATACGAGCCAATGCCTCCGGGTCTCTGCCGATGCCCGGCAGGGATGCGTCTACCACGGTGTCGCCCCCGGCACGCTTGAAGAAGTTCAGTTCCTCCACCGCCACCTTCTCATTGTCCAGCAGAAGATTGTCCTTTAGGGCATAACAGTCCCGGCTCAGGATACCCAGATTCCACATTTCCACCTTCTGGGTGGCAGGGTCCTCGATGCCCTCTACCGGTAATGCCTGATAGAATGCCGTCAGATCCAGGAGCACATGCTCATGGGTGGTCACGGTGCCTAATTCTTCCCGGGAAAGCTCTTTGGTTACACTCTTTACTTTCATACGGTTTCTCCTTTCCTATTCGCTTTGTGCCATCAGTGCCATGTAAGCCATGTTGGGCTGCTGTACATCCAGCCGTCCGTACTGGACAATGACACCGATGTCGCTTTTGATTTCCATGGAATACTGCTCACCTACACCCAGCTCCAGGCCGCCCAAAGCTTCCTTGTCATGGGTGACAAAGCACTTAATCCGCTTTGCCGGAACCGTCATGGGGATATTCTCCACCGGATCCTTGTCCTCAAAGTAGATGCTGATTAATACATGGGCATCCTCCGGGTTGGTGTTCAGAATCATCACACTCTCATGACCCAGATACT
>JAGALN010000122.1 GCA_017625185.1 Clostridia bacterium | reverse complement strand
CTGCAAGTCTTTACGACTTTGTCGATGATGTACTGCGTACATCCTGCAATATTGACGGCTGCGTAAAAATGTCTTTGCAAGCAAACATTTTTACTTATGGTATAATAAATGCAGTAAGCCTTGCTCTGCAAGTCTTTACGACTTTGTCGATGATGTACTGCGTACATCCTGCAATATTGACGGCTGCGTAAAAATGTCTTTGCAAGCAAACATTTTTACTTATGGTATACTATTTCTATTGAAAACAGAAAGGATTGGAAAATCCATGTACTTGATTGTAGGACTGGGGAATCCCGGTCGGGAATATGTTGGGACAAGGCACAATATGGGGTTTGAGGCAATCGATGCCATCTGTGCCAAGTTTCACATCGAAATGAATAAGGAAAAGCACCGTGCCATCCTGGGCGAGGGGCGCATCGGCGGGGAAAAGGTCATCTTGGTAAAACCCCAGACCTATATGAACCTCTCGGGGGAGAGTGTCCGGGAGCTTGTGGAGTGGTACAAGATAGAGCCAGAACAGGTTCTGGTGATCTATGATGATATTTCTCTTCCCACCGGCAAGGTGCGGATTCGGGAAAAGGGCAGTGACGGCGGTCATAACGGGATTAAGAATATCATCTATCAGTTAAAGACCGATGTATTTCCCCGGATTAAAATTGGGGTAGGACAGGAGCGGCATCCGGACTTTGACTGCAAGGACTATGTGTTAGGAAAGTTTTCCAAAGAGGAAACTGAGATTTTGATTCCTACGGTGGTGCGGGTTGCCGAGGCGGTGGAATGCCTGATTCGTGAGGATGCCAAAACCGCCATGAATCGGTTTAACGGATAAAGGATGGGGAAAACCATGAAAGTTTTTTCAGCACTACTCAAAGAGCTGGAAGAATTTGACCAGCTGGTCAAAAGTATTCGGAATAAGGAAACGCCGGTGAGCGTATTGGGTGTGTCGGATTCTGTGGGGGCACACCTGATTTCTTCTGTCTGCAAGAGCCTGAACAAGACCGGGCTTGTGGTGGCAGCCGAGGAGAAAGAGGCACGGCAATACTATGAGGATTTGCGGTTCTTTCTGGGGGAGCGGGTGTATTTCTTCCCCCGGACAGATCTGCTTTTTTATGATGTAGAGGCAAAGGGTCAGGACGTCACCCGGCGTCGTCTGGAGGTGCTCTCTGCCCTTTTGGAGGAAGATCCTTGTTGGGTGGTAACCACCCCGGAAGCATTGGTTTCCCCCACCGTTCCCAAGGAGGTTTATGCCCAAAACAGCCTGACCCTGACCGTGGGTGAGGATTGGGAACTGGATACCCTGATGAAAGCTTTAACCGACCTTGGCTACTGCCGGGAAGAAATGGTGGAGGGCCCCGGACAGTGGAGCTTGCGGGGCGGAATCCTGGACATCTACCCGGCTGCATCCCAGGAAAACCCGGTGCGAATCGAGTTTTTTGATACCGAAATCGACTCGGTACGGCTCTTTGACCCCCAGACCCAGAGAACGGTGGAAAAGCTGGACTCGGTTTCTGTTCTTCCGGCACGGGAGCTTCTCCCCACCCGGGAACAACGGGACGCGCTGAAAAAGAGGATTGATACCTGGCTTTCCGAGCTTGACTTAAGTGAGGAACGGGGACAAAAGCTGGAAAAGAGCCTGAAGCGGGACAGAGAACGGCTGGAAGAAGGCTTGCTCTTCCCCTCCATGGACAAATACATCCCCTATCTCTATAAAACCATTCCCACCATCATGGATTACCTGACCCCGGAGGACCTTGTCTTCTGGTGCGAGCCTGCCCGGATTCGGGAGAAGATGGAACGAACCGAGGAACAGCAGGCACAGGATATCACCGAGCTGACCGAACGGGGGGTGCTCTTCCATGGAAAAGGTCAGTATACGATTCCCTACCGGCAGGCGGTCAAGACCCTTTCTAAGGGGTTGTTTGTAGGGGTCAGCGGCATCTCGCAGGGCGGGGCAGACTATCAGCCCAAAAAGCTTTTCCATATCGACAGTAAGAGCCTGAACGGCTTTCAGGGACGGTTGGATTTCCTCTGTGAATCCCTGGATTTTTATCAAAAGAACCATTACCGAACCGTGATTCTGGCGGGGACCGAGGGCAGAGCCAAGACCCTGGCCCGGCAGTTGGAGGACGAGGGTGTCCGGGCAAGCTACCGGGCGGAGCTGACCGATCTGGGAAGTCCGGGCAGTGTTCTGGTTGCCCGGGGCAGTATCCGCCGTGGCTTTTCCTATCCTCATCTGCAGGTTGCGGTATTGGGTGACCGAGAGGTCTTCGGTGAGGAAAAAAAGAAACGGAGAAAAGGTCTGAAAGCCCCCGGAGATAAAATCTCCAGCTTTACCCAGCTTTCCCCCGGTGATTATATTGTTCATCGGAGCCACGGCATCGGTCTTTATACCGGGATTGAGCAGCTGACGGTGGACGGTGTTCGGAAGGATTATTTGAAGATTCAGTATCGGGGGAGTGATATTTTGTATGTTCCCACCGACCAGCTGGATTTGGTGTATAAGCACACCGCCAAAGAGGGGGCGCGGATAAAGGTCAACAAGCTGGGCGGGGCAGAATGGAGCCGGACCAAGGAGCGGGTCAAGGCAGCGGCAGCCGATATGGCGAAGAAACTGATTGCTCTCTATGCCCAGCGGTCCCAGATTCCCGGGATTGCATTTCAAAAGGATACCGAATGGCAACGTGACTTCGAGTCGGCATTTCCCTATGAGGAAACCGAGGACCAGCTCCGGAGTATCGCCGAGGTTAAGGCGGATATGGAACAGCCTCATCCTATGGACAGACTCCTCTGCGGGGATGTGGGCTACGGCAAGACCGAGGTTGCCATGCGTGCGGCATTTAAGGCGGTCATGAGCGGGTATCAGGTGGCGTACTTGGTGCCCACCACCATTTTAGCATCCCAACACTTTCATAACTTCAAGCAGCGGATGCGAAGCTACCCCATACGGGTGGGGCTTCTCTCCCGGTTTGTGACGGGGAGTCAGCAAAAGGAAACCCTCCGGGGCCTTTCCACCGGGGAGGTGGATGTTGTCATCGGCACCCATAAGCTTTTAGGGAAGAATGTGAACTTCCATAAGCTGGGACTTCTGGTGATTGACGAGGAACAGCGGTTTGGAGTTGCCCATAAAGAGAAAATCAAGGAGCTTCGGCAGGAGGTGGATGTGCTGACCCTGTCTGCAACACCCATTCCCCGGACGCTCCATATGAGCCTTTCCGGGATTCGGGACATGAGCCTGATTACCCAGCCTCCCGGAGAGCGGTATCCCGTTGCCACCTATGTGTTAGAATACGACGAAGATGTGGTCCGGGACGCCATGACCAAGGAGCTTTCCCGGGGCGGTCAGGTGTACTACCTGTTTAACCGGGTAGAGGGGATTTACGCCGCCGCCAACCGGATTGCCGAGTTGGTGCCGGATGCCCGGATTGCCGTTGCCCACGGAAAGATGGGGGAGCGGGAACTGGAAGAGATTATGGAGAAGGTGGCGCAAGGGGAGATTGATGTCCTCATTTGTACCACCATCATCGAAACCGGACTGGACATTGCCAATGTGAACACCTTGATTGTGGAGGATGCCGACAGGCTTGGGCTTGCCCAGCTGTACCAGCTCCGGGGCAGAGTGGGACGGTCCAACCGGCTTGCCTATGCCTATCTCACCTTCCGGCGGAACAAGGTCCTGACCCAGGACGCAGAAAAGCGGCTCCTTGCCATCAAGGAATTTACCGAGTTCGGGTCGGGATTCCGGATTGCCATGCAGGATTTGGAGATTCGGGGTACCGGAAACCTGATTGGTGCGGAGCAGCACGGACACATGGAGGCGGTGGGTTACGAAATGTACTGCCAGCTTCTGGAGGAGGCGGTGCGGGAGCAGCAGGGCAAGACACCGGAAAAGAGAACCGATACCCTGATTGACTTGCCGGTTTCTGCCTTTATTCCCGACGAATATATGGGGAGCCACAACCAGCGGCTTGCCGCCTATAAGCGGATTGCTGCCATTCATAGTCGGGAGGAGCTTTATGACACCTATGACGAAATTGAGGACCGGTATGGCACCGTGCCCCAGACGGTGCATAACCTGATGGAGGTGGCACTCTTAAAAGCCATGGCGCAAAAACGGGGCGTTGCCGAAATCATTGGCAGCGGTGCCCAGGTTATCTTTGGGTTTGACCCCGAAAACCTACCCGATTTTACCGGACTTTTAAAGACGATTAACAGCCGGCCCAAGGAGTTCTTCCTGCCAAGCACAGAAAAGCCCAAGCTCCATTATAAGCTGGGAAAGCCGGTGCCGGGAAAGGAACGGGAGTATTTTGACGCAATCCGGCAGGTTCTGGAGCTTTTGGCAGGGGAAAGGGACCCAAATATGAATAATTTATAAATATTTTAATAAAATTTGAAAAAAGACTGGAAAAAAGAAAGAAAGTATTATACAATGAGAAAAGTATCTTGAAAGAAGGAGCGATGACAGTGGACGAGAATAAAGAAATGCAAAATGGCATGTCTGAGGCTGAACTGGAAGAGAAGATTCTGCAGGATGTCAGCGAGAAGATTGCGGAAGCGGCTGCAGAGTTAGAGGAAGAGATTGCCGAGGCGGGAGATGCCGCAGAGGAGATTGCCGAAGAGACCGTAGAGGAATACTTCGGCGAAGATGCGGATGCTTTCGACGGAGAGACCGACCTGATGGCGGAGGACGGCGTAGAGGGCTTTGACGAAGCTGAGGAAGAGCCGATTCCCGAGCCAAAGTGGATTACCATAAAGCTGCGGAATCTGGTTCTGTCTTTGGTAGGAACCGCAGTGGCAGGTGCTCTGCTTCTGTTTTTAGGTTTGCAGATTCCTGCTTGGATTGAAAGTATCCCCGAGGGCAAAACTGTTGCAACTGTAGACGGCACCGCCATCACCGATAAGGATATGGAATATTATATCTATGCCGAAGCCATGGAATATTTCCAGGAAAACCGTGGCACCCTCTCTCTCCCCACCGAGTATGACTGGAGCAAAGAGGTTGAGGAGGGCAAGACCGCTGAGGATATCGTAAAGGAACGGGCGCTGGAAACTGCAATCAGCGAAGCGGTTACCATGAACATGGGCGAAAAAGCCGGCATGGAATGGGATGAGAAAGAGGCAACCGCCAGCGCGGCAATGCAGATTAGCCAGATGGAGAGCGTGTACGGCGAAGAATTGGTAGAGTTAAACTCCAAGGCCCAGGGCCTCGGCAGCACCAAACAGTATCGCCGGAAGGTGGTCCAGGCACAGCATCTGTCCGCTGTGGAAGAGGATATGGAAACCAACCCTGATAACTACTTCCCCGAGGATAAGGCAGCCCTGAAAGACTATCCGGGTACCGAGGGGGCGTCGGTGAAGCACGTCCTGATTTCCACCGAAGCCAAGGAGGGCGAAGAACCGGTTAATGTGGAAGAAAAGAGGGCACTTGCAGAAGAGATTCTGGCAAGAGCCAAGGCAGGGGAAGACTTTGACGCTTTGGTTGCAGAGTACAACGAAGACCCCGGTCAGACCGAAAAGGGTTATACCTTTGGACCCGGCGAAATGCAGGAGGCCTTTGAGGAAGCAGCGTTTGCTTTGGGCATTGATGAAATCAGCGGTATTGTAGAAACCAACTATGGTTACCATATCATCAAGAGAATCCCGGGCAAGTATGAGCTCTCCGGCTACTGGAAAGCCCAGTCCAAGATTAAGGTAAAAGAAAGAGCCATCAAGAAGATTTCTGTCAAGGAACTTCTGGAACAGATTGAAGCAGATACGGAAGCGTTTCAGGCGATGTACCAGGAACAACAGGGCGGTGCCCAGTAATAGAAGAAGACGGATGCAAAAGCATCCGTCTTTTCTTTATCCGTTCGTGCTTGAAAATCAGGCAATCTGCGTCCGAACCTGCAACGAGGATGGACAGTTATGTACAAGGAGTACACGCCTGCCCATCCTCGCCTTGTTTCGAACATATCTCACCTAATTTTTTGCGCACTCGTCGTGATTGAAAATTCATGTGGAAATGGGGGGCCTGTGGGACATTCATGAATGTCCCGTAGCCAACGGGGAATGCCACCTTTCCCTTATTGAAAGTACGGCTTTGCGTCCGAGGGAATCACGTTCAGGTCGGGGAACCGGGACTCCAGAAATTCGGTCATGAACCGGCAAATGGTGTTTTCTGTTTCAAAATGCCCTGCGTCGATGAGGTTGAGCCCCAACTCAAAGGCGAGCTGTGCCTCGTGGTGGCGGATATCCGAGGTAACAAAAACATCCGCTCCGGCATGATAGGCGGCATAGATTCCGTCACCACCGGAACCGCTGCAGACGGCCACGGTCTTGACGGTGTCCTCGGGGGTTCCTACAAACCGCAGGGAACGGCAACCCAGGGCGTCCCGGACCAGTTCCGCAAAGTCGCCCATCTCCATTGCCACGGGCAGGACTCCTACCCTGCCAATGTTGTCAATGGGGTTGCCGGCACCGTCAACACACTCCTCGTCCCGGAACCGGCGCACCTGGGTCAGACTCAGGTGCTTCGCCAGAACATCGTTCATACCGCCGGTTGCGTGGTCCAAGTTGGTATGGGCGCTGTAGACAGAAATCTCGTGGCGAATCAGGTTCCGGACAATACTTCCGGTAACCTCCTGCTCCACCAGGTGCTTGGGCGGGGCAAAGAGCAAAGGATGATGGGACAGAATCAGGTCGGCACCCCATTTTGTGGCACGGCGGACATTGTCCGAGGTCACATCCAGACAGACAAACACCGTAGTGACCCGCTGTTCCAAATCTCCTACCATCAAGCCTACATTATCCCATGGCTCCGCCAGAGCGGGTGGGGCGAATTGTTCCAGTTCTGCAATAATATCTTTTACTTTGAGCATGGGGAGTCCTCCTTCTTTTGTTTGCCAGTCGTGCTTGAAAATTGGCGACCTTTGTCCGCTGCTGCAATGGGGAATGACAGTCATGTACAAGGAGTACACTCCTGCCATTCTCCATTTTGCAACGAACAAATCTCATCCAATTTTCTGTACACTCGTCGTGCTTGAAAATTGGCGACCTTTGTCCGTGAATAATAATTGTAGGGACCGGCGTCCCCGACGGTCCGTTGATTTTTCGAATCGGCTGCCGGGATGTGGGCGTCCGTCCCTAGCATCATCTGATGGGATGGGGAGTTTCTATTTTTGCATTACTTCGATTTCATCAAGAAGTGCTTTGGTTTCCTCCAAGGAGGTTTTGTTAGCAGACTTTCCTTGCTTTAAACCGGAAAGCTTTCGGGAAAGCCGCTCCCTCTGTAGGGTGAGGTATCTATCGAAATGCTCTGGCTTTGATTGGCAGAGCTGCCGTCCCAGAACAAAGTCGGTGTAGGAAAATAGCTCCTGTTCCGGGGTCTTTTCTACCGAGAGAATGTGGTAGAGTTTCTCCTCCTCGGGGACCAAAACCTCTTCCAAAACAGAGTAACCCATATGATACAATGCCTCCCGCAACTCCGGGATGGAGCTCATGGGTTGCAGCAGAATACGGTCTGCATTTTGAAAGACCTCCGGGTCAGCCTTCAGGATTTCTCCAATCAAGAGCCCGCCCATTCCCGCAATGACAATGGTGTCTGCCTCCCCGGGGGCGAGGGGTGCAGCGCCGCCGCCCAGCCGAATGGAAATTCGTCCCTCCAACCCGAACCGGCGGACAGTTTCTTCCGCCTTCGAGAGCGGTCCTTGATTGATGTCGGCAGCAACGGCGGTTTCTGCCCGGTTTTCCAGACAGAGCCAGACGGGCAGATAGGCGTGGTCGGTGCCGATGTCTGCCATACAGCGGCAGGCGGGTATCATCTGGGCAATCCGCAGAAGCCGCGGGCTCAATGGGGGACGTTTTTCCATGGGATTCTCCTTTTTTGGTGGTAGGGTTGCAGGGACCTGCCTCCCGGACGGTCCGTTGATCAAAACGAAACATTTGCGGACTGTGGAGGACGCCAGTCCCTACAACGTAGAAATAACTGGGTTTTGCTATTCTTATGTTAATGCAAAAAGAAATTTTTGTCAACCAAAAAGAGGAATCCGGGGGTATTTTGTAGAAATAAAACAATAGGAAAACGAGGAGGGGTTAGGGATGAACATACGCAATCTGACCGAGGAACGGGAAATGACCTGTCTGGCACCCTGGGCGACAAAAAGCAAGGAGAGTAAGGGCAGGCGGACCTTTGAAGAGCCTTGCCGGCTCCGGACAGAGTTTCAGCGGGACCGGGACAGAATCATCCATTCCAAGGCGTTCCGGCGGCTGAAGCACAAGACCCAGGTGTTTCTCTCCCCGGAGGGAGACCATTACCGAACCCGCCTGACCCATACCCTGGAGGTGTCCCAGATAGCCAGAACCATTGCCCGGGCACTGAACCTGAACGAGGATTTGACCGAGGCAATTGCCCTGGGCCATGATTTGGGGCACACCCCCTTTGGCCATCGTGGAGAAAAGGTCTTAAATGACCTTTGTCCCCTTGGTTTTCGGCACAATGAGCAGAGCCTCCGGGTGGTGGATGTGCTGGAACGGCCCGGCGGACTCAACCTGACCGCAGAGGTTCGGGAGGGGATTCTCTGCCATACAGGGAAACAAAAGGCGACCACGCTGGAGGGACAGATTGTCGCCCTGGCAGACAAGATTGCCTATATCAACCACGATATTGACGATGCCATTCGTGGCGGCGTTCTATCCGGCGGGGATATTCCTAAGGAATATGCCGACGTATTGGGGGAAAGTCATTCCCAGCGAATCGATACCATGATCTGGGCGGTGATTTGCGAAAGCTTGAACAAGCCGGTGGTTGCTATGGAAGATACCGTCTTTGCCGCCATGATGGGACTGCGGGAGTTTATGTTCCGGCGGGTCTATGTGGCGTCGGAACCCAAAAAAGAGGAAAGCAAGGCAGACAGTGTGATTCAGGGTCTTTATCGGTATTATAGCCAGAATCCGGGAAAAATTCCTCAAGGCCGGCTGGAGGTCAGCAGGACTGAGGATGTGGATATCCTGACCCGGGACTATATTGCCGGAATGAGTGACCGGTTCGCTGTGGCAAAGTTCAGCGAAATTTACATCCCGTCTTTCTGGACGAGATAAAAAGGAAATCGTAAGAAGATGTCGAATATATTGTTTTAGCTACCAAAAAAGGGAGGTGAGGACATGGCGCAGGATTTTCAGGATTTCATTGACGAGGTACGGGAACGGAACGACCTGGTGGAGGTTGCCTCCGAGTACATTAAGCTAAAGCGAATCGGAAACCGATACGCTGCCCTCTGTCCTTTCCATAACGATAAAAAATCTCCCTCTCTCTCCATCGCCCCGGACAAGCAGTTGTTCTACTGCTTTGGCTGTAACGCCACCGGCAATGTGATTCACTTTATCATGCGGATGGAGAATCTGGAGTTTTATGACGCCTTAAAGTTCCTGGCGGATCGGGCACACCTGACCATGCCGGAGCCGGGGAATCCCGCTGATAAGAAGAAACGGGAGGAGCTTGCCGATAAGAAACAACGGATTTACCGGATTAACACCGAGGCGGCAAGGTACTTCTTCCGACACCTGGCGGGAGATACGGGGAAAGAGGCGTATCAGTACCTAAGGGATCGAGGAATGCAGAATGACACCATCAAGAAGTTTGGACTGGGCTATGCCCCGGAGGGATGGAGTAATCTTTTAGACTACCTGAAGGAAAAAGGCTTTTCCAACCAGGAGGTTTTCGAGGCAGGCCTTGCCAAGCAGCGGGAGAACGGCAGTTATTATGACGTCTTTCATGACGGACGAGTGATCTTCCCTATCATCAATGTTCAGGGAAATGTCATCGGCTTTGGGGGCAGAGTATTCAAGGGTGACGGCGGTGGTGCCAAGTATTTGAACTCTCCGGAAACGGCGGTGTTTAAGAAAAAGGAGAACCTCTTCGGCCTAAACCTTGCCAAGAACGATAAGTCGGACAGCCTTCTCTTAATGGAGGGGTATATGGATGTGATTTCCCTGCACCAAGCGGGAATCGGCAATGCGGTGGCATCCTTGGGGACAGCCTTTACACCGGAACAGGCACGGCTTCTCAAAAAGTATGCAGGAAAAGCAATCCTTTGTTACGACAGCGACCAGGCGGGCAAGCGAGCCACCCTCCGTGCCGGGGAGATTCTCACCGAGGCGGAGATCAAAACCAAGGTCATGACCGTCACCGACGGCAAGGACCCGGACGAATTCATTCAGGCAAAGGGCCCCGAAATGTTCCAGGTCTTGATGGAGCAGGCAAAACCGTTCCTGACGTATAGAATTGACGAGGTCAAGAAAGAATACGACTTGGACGATACCGAGCAAGTTATTGAATTTTTGGAAAAAGCGGCAGTGATTCTGTCGGAGATTAAGAAGCCGCCGGAGCGGGAGCTGTATTTGAAGCAGGTGGCAAAGCTGGCGGGTGTCAGTGAGGAAAGCCTAAAGGCACAGGTGAACAACCTGATGCGAACCAGAACCGCCATCGAGGAGCGGAAACGGGAAAGAGAGGAACGACGGGTTTTTGAGGAACGAACCGGGGGCAGACGGGACATGGATGCCATGCGGCTGAACAATGCCGAGGAGGTTCTTTTGAACCTGATGCTTGACGGTGGTGTGATGAAAAAGGTCAAGGAGTCGGGCCTTGCCGCCGAGGATTTTACGGCGGGGGTACATAGAACCCTGGCAGAGCTTTTCTGGCAGCAGGATGCAGAGAGAGGAAAGGAAATCAATCATCATGAGCTGCTCCGCCAGGTTCCGGAGAATGAATGGACCGAGGCAAGCAGAATTTTTACCACAGATAAGAGGTTTGCAGACAAGGAGAAGGCGGCACAGCAACCCGTTCGGATTTTGCTGGATGCCAAGGGAAGGAAAGAGCAAGCCAGGCTGATGGAAGAGGGCGACCTGGTAGCATTGGACAGGATGCTCAAGCAGAAGAAAAAGTAAGGGGGAAACCATAATGGCAAAGAAAAAAGAAACGGAACTGGAATTGACGACTGCGGCAGAGGCGGCAGAAAAAGAGACAAAAAAACCGGCAACAAAGACCGGGGCGAAGAAACAGACAGAACCGGCAAAGGAAAATGCCGAAAAAGCAGAGAAAACCGCCGAGAAAAAGCCGGCAAAGAAGAGCGGGAAGAAAGAAGAGCCTGCGGCAGAGGAAAAACCGGCAAAGAAAACTGCCAAGAAAGAAGAAGCGGCTCCCGAGGAGACCCCTGAAAAGAAGTCTGCCAAAAAGCCGGCGAAAAAAGCGGCGGAGGAGCCAGCGGACAAGG
>JAGALN010000121.1 GCA_017625185.1 Clostridia bacterium | reverse complement strand
GGTAGTGATGGATGAGTACGGCGGTTTTCAGGGGATTGTGACCCAGAAGGATTTGCTGGAGGAAATCGTAGGCGAGCTTTACAGTGAAGACGAAGCGCCGGAACTCGAGCAGGAGATTGTCTATCTGGATGAGAATACCTGGAAGATTCAAGGCTCTGCCGAAATCGAAGAGGTGGAAAAGGAACTGGGCATCACCATTCCGGAGGGGGATTATAATACCTTTGCCGGCTTGATTTTAGATGCCATTGAAACTTTGCCGGAGGATGGCGAAACGGTGGAAACCGAAATCGGGGATTTACAGATTAAGGTAACCTCGGTGGTGGAGCACCGGATTGAAGAAGCAGTAGTTTGTAAAAAACGGGATTTGGAAGTTGACGAGCAGGAAGAATAAGAAGAACGCCGCACCTGCTTGGGATGCGGCGTTTTTAAGAGGTGCTTTGGATGAAACGAGGATTGGTGTTAGAGGGCGGTGCTATGCGGGGAATGTTCACCGCAGGAGCGCTGGATGTCCTGATGGAAGAAGGGATTGAGGTAGATGGTGTTATCGGTGTTTCTGCCGGTGCTGCCTTTGGCTGTAACTTCAAATCCCGGCAGATTGGTCGCACCATCCGTTACAACAAGCAATTCTGTAGGGACAAGCGGTACTGCAGCCTCTGGTCGCTGCTGACCACCGGCGATTTATACGGAATGGATTTTTGCTATCGGCAGCTCCCGGAGGAACTGGATTTATTCGATAACGATGCCTTTGATGAAAACCCGCTGGATTTTTATGTAGTGGCATGCGATATCGGAACGGGAGAGCCGGTCTATAAAAAGTGCAATAAGGTGGAGCAGAATTTGCTGGAATGGCTCCGTGCTTCGGCGTCCATGCCTTTGGTGTCCCGGATTGTGGAGATTGACGGGCACAAACTGTTAGATGGCGGCATTTGTGATTCCATTCCCCTTGCCCAAATGGAGCGACTTGGATTTCAAAAGAATCTTGTGATACTGACCCAACCGGCAGACTACCGCAAAACCCCAAACAGTGCTATGCCTCTCATTCGCAGAATCTTCAAAAGATACCCCGAAATGGTGAAGATTATGGAAAACAGACACTTGATGTACAACCGTCAGGCAGACCAGGTGGCAGAAAAAGAGGCGTCAGGTGAGATTCTGGTTCTCCGGCCCAAGGAGAAGCTTCCGGTGGGCAGAATTGAAAAGAATCCGGATAAGCTCCAGGCGGCATATGATTTAGGCAGAGAGGCAGCATTGGAACGGCTGGCAGAAATCAAGACGTTCCTTGCAAAGGAGGAATAAATGGAAACCAGAGTGGCTGTTATTAGTATTATTGTAGAAAACCCGGATTCGGTGGAAGAGGTCAACGCTTTGCTCCATCAGTTTTCGGAGTGGATTATCGGGAGAATGGGGATTCCCTATAAGGAGAAGGGAATCAACTTAATCAGCGTTGCCGTTGACGCATCCCAGGATGCCATCAACGCCCTGACAGGGAGTCTTGGAAAGCTCTCTGGCATCACTGCCAAGGCGGCATATTCTAAAGTGTAAAGTAAAAAGTCTAAAGAGGAAGACGGAAGTCTGACTTTAAAGAAAGGATGAAGATAATGACTCAGTATAACCCAAAATCATTAAAAGCAGAGGAATTCATCAACCATGAGGAAATCCTGGCAACGCTGCGTTATGCAGAGGAAAACAAGAATAATGTGGAACTAATTGACAGTTTATTGGAAAAGGCACGTCCCAAGAAGACGGCAGAGGGCGTTCATTGTGAGGGGCTGACCCACCGGGAGGCATCGGTGCTTCTTGCTTGTGAAATTCCCGAAAAGAACGAGGAAATTTTCCGCCTTGCAGAAGAAATCAAGATGGCATTCTACGGAAACCGTATCGTCATGTTTGCGCCCCTGTATCTTTCCAACTACTGCGTGAACGGGTGTGTCTACTGTCCCTATCACGCAAAAAATAAGACCATTCCCCGGAAGAAACTGACTCAGGAAGAGGTCAAAGCCGAGGTGATTGCTCTCCAGGATATGGGACATAAGCGTCTTGCTATTGAGGCAGGAGAGGACCCCGTCAATAATCCTATCGAGTATATCCTGGATTGTATCAAGACTATTTACAGTGTCCATCATAAAAACGGCGATATCCGCCGTGTGAATGTGAACATTGCAGCAACTACGGTGGAGAATTATCGAAAGTTAAAGGATGCCGGCATCGGCACCTATATTCTCTTCCAGGAAACCTATCATAAAGAAAGCTATGAAACGCTTCATCCAACCGGTCCCAAGCATGATTATTGCTATCATACTGAGGCCATGGACAGAGCCATGGAGGGCGGTATCGACGACGTGGGATTGGGTGTCCTCTTTGGTTTGGAGCTGTACCGATATGAATTTGCCGGACTTTTGATGCACGCGGAGCATCTGGAGGCAGTCCATGGAGTAGGACCCCATACCATCAGTGTTCCCAGGATTAAAAAGGCAGATGATATCGATCCCTCTGTCTTTGACAACGGTATTTCGGATGAAATCTTTACTAAGCTGATTGCCTGCATTCGTGTGGCGGTTCCTTATACTGGTATGATTATTTCCACCAGAGAGTCGGAGGAGGTAAGACGGCGGGCTTTGCAGGTGGGAATTTCTCAGATCAGCGGTGCGTCCCGTACCTCGGTGGGTGGTTACACCGAAGAGGAAAGACCCACCGATACCGAACAGTTTGATGTGTCCGACCAGAGAACCCTGGACGAGGTAGTTCGTTGGCTGATGGAGATGGGATTCATCCCGTCCTTCTGTACTGCTTGTTATCGGGAGGGAAGAACCGGTGACCGGTTCATGAGCCTTTGTAAGAGCGGACAAATTTTGAATTGTTGCCATCCCAATGCGTTGATGACCCTGTCGGAGTTTTTGGAGGATTACGCCAGTGAGGAAACAAAGAAGGTTGGCTACCGGATGATTGATGAAGAGCTTCGGAAGATTCCTAAGGAGAAAGTCCGGAGCATTGCAGAACAAAACATCTTCGATATCAAGAACTCCAATCGCCGGGACTTCCGTTTCTAGAGAAAAAAGAGCTACCGCAAGGATAGCTCCTGCGGACCGTCGGGGTCGTCGGTCCCTACAATGAATATGCTTTTGAAAAGATGACGGTGCTGAAATAAAAAGGACTTGAACGAATGTTCAAGTCCTTTTTAATGCGTCAATG
>JAGALN010000120.1 GCA_017625185.1 Clostridia bacterium | reverse complement strand
GGGCGATTCACGAATCGCCCTTTTTTTGTTCTAAATCCGGACAACATCTCATAGAATCCTATAAGACAAACCAAAGAGGTGATGACAATGGAACAAAGAATTCTTGAGGTGCTTCCCTATCTGCCGGCGGAAATTCGCAATCGGGTGGAGAAAGCTGCCTTGGAAGACTGGCTGGAAATCGAGGAAATCAGAATTAGGGCGGGGGCACCGCTGACCTTGGGGATTTCCGGTGAAAGTTGTTTTATGACCAATACGGGAGGGATTACCAATCATGAAGCTGATGCGTATGTTGTCCGGCAGGAGGAAGTCCAAAGCGCCTTCGCCGCCATCTGTGAAAATTCGATCTATGCCTACATGGATGAGATTCGTCAAGGGTTTGTTACCCTTAAAGGGGGTCATCGTGTGGGGATATGCGGAAAAGCCGTCACGGAGGACGGGAAAATCAAAACCTTTCGTGAGGTCAGCTCCTTAAATTTTCGGATTGCCCATGAAATTATTGGGATTGCGGACAGCGTCATGGACAGTATCGTCCATGGGAACCAGGTGGATAGTGTTCTGATTATCTCTCCGCCTCAGACGGGAAAGACAACCTTGATTCGGGATGTGATGCGGCAGGTTTCAGACCGGGGGTTTAAGACGGGGGTTGCCGATGACAGGGGTGAGCTTGCGGCAATCTATGGAGGAGTGCCCCAAAACAGAATTGGTGCCCAGACTGACGTGATTGACAATGCCCCCAAGGCAGAGGCGATTCAGATGCTCCTTCGCACCATGTCCCCCAAGGTGATTATCAGCGATGAAATTGCCTGTGAGGAGGATGTTTCTGCCATTCGCTTGGCTCACGGAACCGGAGTTTCTGTGATTGCAACCACCCACGGAGATACTGTAGAGGAGGTCAAACGCCGAAACCTCTTACAGCCTCTTTTTGAGGATAAGGTGTTCCAAAAGGCAATTCTTCTACGCCGGGATTATTCCATGGTGGATTCAGTCACCTACACCCGCTCGGTTTCTTTATGATAAGGTGGATTGCCAATGCGGTGGTGGTCCTGGGGTGCGGATACTTAGGAATCGCCTATTCGAAAAGAATGGACGCCCGGATTCGACAGTTGGAAATCCTGGAACAGATTTTTGTACAGCTGGGATTTAACATTGGTTTTCTTGCTATGCCATTTTCTCTTGCTCTCAAGGCTGCGGCAAAGAGTCAGCAGGGAGTATTGTGTCGGCTTTTTGGTTCTATGGCGGAACGGATGATAAGAACCCCGAATCTGCCCCCCAAAATTGTATTTCAAGAGGCTTTGGAGGAATGCAAGGGTGTCTGCTTAAAGCAAGCGGAGGTCGAGGTTTTAGAGGAGTTTATGAGCCACGCAGGGCAAGGGGACAGAGAAAACACCATGGACGGAATCAGGATGACCGAGGCGAAACTGAAGCTTGTCATGGAGCAGGCTCTGGCGGAGCGGGAAAAGGACGGCAAGCTTTGGAGAAGTATGGGGTTCTTGACCGGATTGTTACTTGTGATTCTGTTGGTTTAGGAGAGGGAGGATACCGTGGACGGAGTGGATTTGATTTTTAAAGTGGCAGCCATTGGAATCCTGGTGGCGGTGCTCAACACCCTTTTGGTTCGTGCAGGGAGGGACGACCAGGCTATGCTGACCACCATTGCAGGGCTGGTAGTGGTGCTCCTGATGGTGATTCAGGAAATCAGCAATCTGTTTTCCACCATCCAGAAAGTGTTCGGGTTGTAGCTGATGGAGGTTTTGCGTATCCTTGGAATCGGGATTGTGACAGCGGTTTTGTCCCTGCTGATTAAACAACACCGTCCCGAGCTTGCCATTGCCATTCCGGTTTTGGGCGGTGCCGCAATCTTTTTCTGCACAGCACCCTATCTTCGGGGTGTGGTAAAAATGTTTGAGAATCTGGCAGAGCAGGCGGGGCTGCAAAATCAATACCTCCGGCTGATACTCAAAATGATAGGGGTGGCATACTTGTGTCAGTTTTCCGCAGAGCTTTGTCGAGATGCTGGAGAAATATCCGTTGCCGGAAAGATTGAGTTGGGCGGAAAGCTGTTGATTCTCTCTTTGTCCATGCCCATTGTGTATCAGCTTTTGGGATTGGTGGAAGCAATCATTAACTTTTAAAGTGGGATGCCAATGAAAAAGATACTTATGCTTTGCGTAATACTGATGTTCTCGACTCTGTCGTGCTTTGCCGAAACCTCGACAGAAGATATAACAAAGGAGCTGCTTGACCGGTATACCGAATTCTATGGGGATGTATTTGAAGACGGCGTGGAGGATTTGGGGCTTACCGATACTTTTTTGGAATTGGTGCCGGAGTTCCGGATGAGGGATGTTTTTCGTCAGCTGGTAGAGGGACGTCTGGAACTGTCCTTGCCGGAACTGTTTCGAATCCTTTTGAAATTTCTTTTCGGTGAGGTTTACCGGAGTCTGAAGTTACTTGCTATGGTACTGGCGGCATCGGTGCTGTGTTCTTATTTGATGGGACTCAAGGACGGGTTTG
>JAGALN010000119.1 GCA_017625185.1 Clostridia bacterium | reverse complement strand
TCCTTGTCTCTGATTTCCTCGTTAATCATCAAATCCTGCTTTGCTATAATAAAACACCTCCAAAATAAAGCTCAAATAAGGAAACTCACATCTCCTTATTTTCACGCAGACGATTGCTTTGCTCCGCCAATGAAAAAACGGAATGCAAAAGCATTCCGCACATATTTCCCAATAAGAACGATGTTCTCATCAAAAATAAGTCCTAAATCAGGATGCCCTTTTGCCTGTGTCGGCGAAGGGGAGAAGCGGAAACCTTCTGCTTTACCGAATCATATTACCACAGGCTTTTTCCTTTGTCAAGAACTTTTTGAAACTTTTTTGCAACAGTTCTAAATTTTTTCTCAATTACCAGTGTTTTTTCGCCCAAATCCGTGAAAAAATGCTTGCTATTTTGTTTTAACCATAGTATAATGTATAAGTTAATGAGATAACTCCTCCCGGTTTTGGGATGTACTTTTGAAAATTATTGCAAAGAAAGTGGGTTTTTGAGCCTATGACAAAAAATAAATTCACACTGCCTTTGGTACCCTTGCGGGGCATCAATGTCTTCCCCGGCATGGTACTCCACTTTGATGTGGGACGTCCCAAGTCCACCGCCGCCGTTCATCGTGCCATGGACGAGGATAAGCTGGTTTTTTTATGCTACCAGAACGACATCACGGTGGATGATCCCTCCTTTGAAGATCTTGCCGACATCGGTACCGTGGCAGAAATCAAACAGATTTTGAATCTCCCCGACGGAAACATCCGAATTCTGGTGGAGGGCCTTTACCGAGGCTATATCACCCGGTTTGAAGAAAGGGAAACCTTTGCCGAGGTTACCGTTCTCCGTGCCGAAGAAACCATCTGCGACGACGATTTGCAGGTGCAGGTTCTCATGCGTCGGGTCTTTCATCTGGTGGAGCGATTTTTGGATTTGTACGACCGCCTCTCTCCCGAAGCGGTCACCTCTCTTCTCTCCATCGAGGAACCGGGCGAGCTCGCCGACGTGGTCGCCTCCAACTTCCCCTTAAAGCCCCAACTAAAACAGAAGATTTTGAACGAGCTTCAGGTGGATATCCGGTTGGAGAAGCTGATTCACATCCTCGCCCATGAAACCGACATCCTGGAAATCGAGCACGAAATCATGGACAAGGTCCAGGATTCTTTAGACCAGAACCAGCGGGATTATGTCCTCCGGGAAAAAATGAAGGTCATTCAAGAGGAACTGGGCGAAGGGGAAGCGGCAGACGCCGACATCTTAAAGTACCGTGCTCAGATGGAGGGACGGGCTCTCCCTGCGGAAGTCTGCGAAAAGTTAGAAGAAGAATTTAACCGGCTCAAAAAAGGGCATCCCTATTCCCAGGAGTACGGTGTGATTCAGAACTATATTGAAACCGTTCTCTCTCTACCATGGGGGATAGAGACCGAGGAAACTTTGGATTTATCCTCAGCAAAGAAGATTCTTGACCGGGACCACTACGGTCTTGACAAGGTCAAGGAACGGATTTTGGAGTATATCGCTGTCCGGATGTTGTCCGGTAAACCCAAGAGCAACGTCCTCTGCCTGGTGGGGCCTCCCGGAACGGGAAAAACCTCCATTGCCAAATCCCTTGCCGAGGCGTTGGGACGGAACTACCACCGCATCAGCTTGGGCGGTGTACAAAACGAGGCAGAAATCCGGGGACACCGGAAGACCTATATTGGTGCTATGCCCGGACGGATTGTGGATGCCATCAAGCGTGCAGGTAGCTGCAACCCTCTGCTTTTGATTGACGAGATTGACAAGATGTCCCAGGACTATCACGGGGACCCTGCCTCTGCCATGCTGGAGGTCTTTGACCCGGAGCAGAACAAGAACTTTCGTGACCATTTCCTGGAACTTCCCTTTGATTTGTCCGATGTATTATTCATTGCAACCGCCAATTCCTTGGACACCGTTCCCCGTCCGCTTTTGGACAGAATGGATGTAATTGAAATCAGCGGTTACAGTCTGGAAGAAAAGCTTCACATTGCTGCTAAGTATCTTTTGCCCAAGCAGCGAAAGCTCCACGGCTTGAAAGCCTCCCAGCTCAAGTGCAATCCAGCGGCTCTCAATGCGATCATTGAAGGTTACACCCGGGAATCCGGCGTCCGCACCTTAGAGCGGAGAATTGCGGAACTCTGCCGGAAGGCGGCGGTTCGCTTTGCGGAAAACCCGGAGCTTGGCTCGGTTTCGGTAACCGCCAAAAACCTGGCTGAATTTTTGGGCAAACAAAGATACCACTACGAAAAGACCGCATCCCGGAACCAGATTGGTCTGGCGACCGGTCTTGCCTGGACCGAGGTTGGCGGGGACACCTTAACCATCGAAGTCAACACCATGCCCGGAACCGGGAAATTAGAATTGACCGGGAGCTTGGGGGATGTAATGCAGGAATCTGCCAAAGCGGCCTTAAGCTATCTTCGAAGCAACACCGAAAGTCTTGGCATTGCCACCGACTTTTATAAACAGACCGACATTCACATTCACGTTCCCGAGGGTGCAGTGCCCAAGGACGGTCCTTCTGCCGGTATTACCATGGCAACGGCATTGGTTTCTGCCCTGACCGGGCGGCCTGTCAGCCGGTTTGTTGCCATGACCGGAGAGATTACCCTCCGAGGTCGGGTTCTCCCCATCGGCGGATTAAAGGAGAAGGCTCTGGCGGCATTCCGGATGGGCATCAAAACTATAGTTATCCCCTATGACAACAAACCGGATTACGAGGAGCTCCCCCAGAAACTCAAGGACGGAATGCAGTTCATCTTTGCAAAAGGAATGGACACCGTTCTGGAAACCGCCCTCCTTCCTTCCCCTCACAGCAAGAACCAAGAAAGCAAAAGGGAGATGCAGTATATCGAATCCCTGATTGCAGGCGCGGGCATTGAGGATAGAATCCGGGCAAAGGAAACAATCCGTTAAACCTCTGGAGGTAAGTATGGAATACATTGACGCAAAACTTTTGGCGACGGCAGTGAAGCCATCCCAGTACCCGGATACTCTAGTACCGGAGATTGCCTTTGCAGGGCGGTCCAATGTGGGGAAATCCTCCCTCATCAACTGCCTGACCAATCGCACCAAGCTGGCAAGGACCAGCAGTACCCCGGGAAAGACTGCCACCATCAACTTTTATGATATCGCAGGGCAGTACCGTCTGGTAGACCTTCCCGGCTATGGCTATGCCAAGGTTTCCAAGGAGGAGCAGCAGCGTTGGGCAAAAATGATTGAAACCTATCTCACCGACCGATTCAATCTGGTCCAGATTATTCAACTGGTGGACGCACGGCATAAACCCACCCAGGACGATATCACCATGCTGAACTGGATTCGGCACTTCGGCTACACCCCCGTGGTGGTTGCCACCAAGCTGGACAAACTGAAAAAGTCACAGATAGAAGCCAACCTGACCGTCATTTACGAAATGATGGAACTGGATGATGACAGTATTCTTCTTCCCTTTTCTTCTGAGAAAAAGACCGGGCGGGAGGATTTGGCAGAGTTGATTGATTTGCTCTGCAGCAGATACAACCCGCAGCAAGGTCGTTGTCTGTAACACAAACGAGAAATACCCGAAAGGAGTTACCAATATGATTAACAAACCCCGGGGAACGGAGGATATTCTCCCCATTGACAGTCCCCTCTGGCAGAGAATCGAGCAAGCCGCCAGAGAGGTCTGTGCCGCTTATGGCTACAAGGAAATCCGCACCCCTGTTTTTGAGGATACCGCTCTCTTCCAGAGAGGGGTAGGCGACACCACCGATGTGGTGCAAAAGGAAATGTACACCTTTGAGGACAAGGGAGGCAGAAGTATCACCCTCCGTCCCGAGGGCACGGCATCTTTGGTCCGGAGCTTTATCGAAAACTCCCTCTATGCCGACCCGCAACCCACCAAGCTGTTTTACTTAATTTCCTGCTACCGTTATGAAAAACCCCAATCGGGTCGCCTGAGAGAATTCCATCAGTTTGGAATTGAGTGTTTCGGCGGCACCTCGGATGCAACTGATGCAGAGGTCATTGCCCTGGCACTTGCTTTCTTTGAAAAGCTGGGCGTCCGGGGTTTAAAACTCAATTTAAATAGCATCGGCTGTCCCGTCTGCAAAAAGGACTACAACGAAAAATTACGGAAATACTTCTCCCAACATACCGACAAGCTCTGTGAAACCTGTAAGACCAGACTCGACAAGAATCCCATGCGGATTATCGATTGCAAATCAGAAATCTGCTCCGCTATCTCGGCAGATGCTCCCAAGATGATTGACCACCTCTGCGAGGACTGTCAGGCACATCTTGACAAAACCATTCAGTATTTAAACAGTATGGGCATTGCCTACACCATTGACTCCACCATTGTTCGGGGTCTGGACTACTACACCAGAACCGTCTTTGAGATTACCTCAGATGCCTTAGGTGCCCAATCCACCGTCTGCGGTGGCGGCCGTTACAACGGTCTGGTAGAAGAATTGGGCGGGAAACCCACCGAGGGCATCGGCTTTGCGGCAGGTCTGGAACGACTTGTCATGATTATGAAGAGTCAGGGCCTTGACAAAGACCTGATTGCAGACAAACCGTCTCTCTTTGTTGCCGCTATTGGGGAT
>JAGALN010000118.1 GCA_017625185.1 Clostridia bacterium | reverse complement strand
ACCCGGGGCATCCAAACGACCCACCTCTTCAATCAGTCCCCGCTCCACCAGACGATTGACTACATAATCACAGTTCACGCCACGGATATGCTCGATGGCACTTCGGGTTACCGGCTGCTTATATGCCACGATTGCCAGAACCTCAATGGCGGCATTGGAAAGACTCTGTTTCCGCCTTGGTTCTGCCAGCATGGCGACGTAATCGTGATACTCGCCCCGAGTGCACATTTGGTAGGAATCCTCCATCTTAATAATCTGGATTCCCCGCCGTTCATAGTGGTACTCATCCATCATCTGCTTCAGGATTTCCCGCAAGGAACGCTTGTCCACATCCACAATGTCAGCAAGTCTATCCAAATCTACCGCATCACCTGCAGCAAACAAAAGACTTTCGATAATTGATTGTATCTCTTTCTTTTCCATCTCTTAATCCTCAATTCCGGTCAAATCGACCCCACCGTCATCGGTACGGAACACCTTGGGATTGGCAATATTCATATCTTCTCCGTATTCTACCCGAATCTTCTTCATCTTAATCAGCTCCAGCACCGCAAGAAAAGACGCCACCGCCTCGGGACGGCTCTTGGCACCGGAAAATAACTCCTTAAACATCATCTGGCTTTTCCGCAAAAGCCGGTTCCAGATTCCCGCAACCTTCTTCCGAAGAGAAACCTTCTCATGACCTACGATTCCCTCAAAGGAATGCTTGGGCGGCGGTTGCTTTCGCTCCAGCTTCTGATAGGCACGCTTGTATGCCTCCATCAGATTTTCCAGTGTCATACTGGCGTAGTTCCACTCTGCCGGCGGTCGTTCAATCACGTCCGGCACCTTATAGAATCTGGTTGCACCAATATTTTGTCTGGGACGAAGATATTCTGCAGCCTCCTTGATACGGCTATATTCCAAAAGCCGCCGCACCAGTTCCTGACGGGGGTCAATCTCTTCAGCCCCCTCCTCTTCCGGTTTGGGAAGCAGCATCTTGGACTTGATTTGCAGCAGCGTTGCCGCCAGCACCAGAAATTCACTGGAAACTTCAAGGTCCATTTCCTGCATCTCCTGCACCACCGAAAGATACTGATCCAGAATCATGGAAATCGGGATATCATAGATGTTGACCTTGTTCTTCCGAATCAAGGTTAAAAGCAGGTCCAAGGGACCCTCAAAATACTCCAGCTTATAATTAATTTGCTCCATACTTACACCTTATCTTAGTGGATAATCCACCCAATGACTGTTTCGTAAAACTCCATAATTACCGCCTCGGCTCCAAACAGCAGGTTGCTGAAAAAAGGCAGATTAATCAAGACAATCAAGAGAATAAAACCGTACCGCTCATATTCCATGATTTTAAAATAAAGCCGCTGGGGTAGAATGGCATTGAGCACCTTGGAACCATCCAGAGGGGGAATGGGAATCAGGTTAAAGAGTCCCAAGCCTAAATTCATCTGCACCAGATATAGGCAGATAATATATCCCACCGTTGCCAGCATATAGGAAAACTGGGTATCTGAGTCAAAACTCATTCTTCCCAAAAGCACAACACCAAACTGT
>JAGALN010000117.1 GCA_017625185.1 Clostridia bacterium | reverse complement strand
GGCAACCTTTTTCTGTAGAAACTTTATTTCAAAATCGTTACTCCCGAATTACAACACACACAACCCACAGGGTTTTCCACAGGATATCTTGTGTAAACACCAAGGAATTTGTCGTTTTCCCCACTTTTCCACAGGGATGAAGAGGGGGAGTCTGGGGAAAAGAAAAAAGAGAAACATAGAGATATTTTAGTTTTGATTTCTCTTTGCTGTATTGATTGACGAAATAAGCATTTTCTTAATTTCTTCTGCTAGCTTAATCGAAATCTCATAATCATATTCAAACAATCTTGTATTCTTTAAGAGAGTAAGCCAATATATGCTTTCGCTTACTTCTTTTAGAGAAATATGTAGTTTTGCAATAAAATCGGGTTTGCTATTTCCATAAATCGCTTCATTAATATTTGCTCCAACACTTGTTGCACTTCGCAGCAGTTGTTTTGCAATAGTAGTGTCCCTTTTAGATTTTGCATATTTTTCGTAAAAAAGAACGATTTGAGTAGCAAATTCTAACGATTTATTTAAAAGTGGACTTTCCATATATTTTCACCTCAAATTCAGTATATCATAAATCTACATATATTCAATGTTTTGCATAGCAAAACTACCTTTTCTTTTCTCTATTCTCTTTTATCTCTTATCTGGAAACGACAATTTTAGTGAAGAGTGAAGAGAGAATAGTGAAAAGTGAATAGTACAAAAAGAAACGACAACTTTCTCATCGAAAATTGTCGTTTCTTTTTGGCTGCCTGATCAGGATTCGAACCCGAACAAAATGAGTCAGAGTCATTTGTGCTACCCTTACACAATCAGGCAATGTAGTGGTGCGAGCAGTGGGACTTGAACCCACACGCCATAAGCACACGCCCCTCAAACGTGCCTGTCTGCCGATTCCAGCATGCTCGCATCGTAGGCATCGAGGGACTTATCAGTTTCTCTAGCCGACCAATATATTATAATAGGAGATGCAGGATTTGTCAAGCGTTTTTTTGAAATTTTTTGCAAAGTTTCTGCAAAGGGCGTTTGGAAGAAGAAAAACCTACTTCCATACGAAAGTAGGTTTCCCCGTTTTTCTTAAAATGATGCGCTCTCCGGTTTTTTCATTTTGAATACAGTACGCAAAATCCCCCGTAACAGTTTTGGTGCTTTTACAACAACGATTTGCATAACAATCCCCTTTCTGGTTGACAACATCATTTTTTTAGAAGATGCCGGATGCCAAGATAGACCAGGGCGGCACCAAAGAGGAAAATCAGAAAATAATAGGGCAAAAGCCGAGCAAGAAAAACGCCGATTCCCAGAGAAATCAAAATGATTCCCCAGGTTCCGCCGCCTTTTCTGCAACATCTTTGATTTCTTCCCATCCTGACACCACCTCTATGATTCTTTCCTACCCGGTTGCTACTCTTACTATATTCAAAGAAGAAAAAATGGTGCATGGACAAAAATATCCACCGACTTTTTGTCGGTGGATAAATTCAATTTATTTCGCATACTCGATGGCGCGAAGCTCACGAATGACATTGACCTTAATCTGACCGGGATATTCCATGGTATCCTCAATCTGCTTCACAATGTCTTTTGCCATCAAAATGGTTTCATCGTCGCTGACTGCATCGGATTTCACCATGATACGAACCTCACGACCTGCCTGGATTGCAAAGGAGCGTTCAACGCCCTTGAAGGAGTTTGCAATTTCCTCTAACTGTTCCAGACGCTTAATGTAGGATTCTAAGTTCTCACGGCGAGCGCCGGGACGTGCAGCGGAAATGCCGTCTGCTGCCTGAACCAGACATGCTTCAATGGTTTTAGGCTCGATATCGCCATGGTGTGCCAGGATTGCGTGAACAACCTTATCGTTCTCTTTATACTTTTTAGCCACATCTCCGCCGATGGTTACGTGGGAGCCCTCCACCTCGTGGTCGATTGCCTTGCCAATATCGTGGAGAAGACCGGCACGCTTTGCAAGGGCTACATCAGCACCCAGTTCTCCTGCCATCAAACCTGCCAGGTGGGAAACCTCAATGGCATGCTGAAGTACATTCTGACCGTAGCTGGTTCTGTACTTTAAGCGACCCAGCAGGCGAACCAGTTCGGGATGGAGCCCGTGAACATGGGTTTCGAAGGTGGCACGTTCGCCCTCCTGCTTGATGATGTTATCCACTTCCTTGGTAGCTTTTTCTACGGTTTCTTCAATCCGTCCCGGATGAATCCGACCGTCTACAATCAGTTTTTCCAAAGACCGGCGGGCAATCTCACGCCGAACCGGATCGAATCCGGAAAGAATGACTGCTTCCGGAGTATCGTCGATGATTAAATCCACACCGGTCAGTGTTTCAATGGTACGGATGTTTCGACCCTCACGACCGATGATGCGCCCTTTCATTTCGTCACTGGGGAGTTGGACAACGGAAACGGTGGTTTCGGTTACCTGATCTGCCGCACAACGCTGAATAGCACCGGTAATAATCTGGCGGGCTCTGGTTTCTGCCTCGTCCTTGGTCTGTTCCTCAATGCTTTTAATCAGCATTGCCTTTTCGTGCTTAATATCGTCCTCTACCTGCTTGAGCAGGAATTCCTTTGCCTGGTCAACGCTGAAATCAGCAATCTTTTCCAGTTGTGCCAGCTGCAGGCCCTTGACCCGGGCAACTTCTGCCTGAAGTTCTTCGACTTCGCCGAACTTCTTCTGGAGTTGTGCTTCTTTATCTTCCAAAGACTGGGTCTTTTTGTCAATGGCGTCTTCTTTCTGCTGTACTCTTCTCTCCTGCCGCTGCAAATCACTGCGGCGTTCCTTAATTTCTTTGTCTAATTCGTTTCTTAATCTATGTATTTCTTCTTTGGCTTCTAACAGTTGTTCTTTCTTTGCATTTTCTGCTTCTTTATTGGACTTTTCTCTTGCTTCCTGGATGATTCGCTTTGCCTCTTCCTCGGCACTGCCGATTTTCAGCTCTGCGAACTTCTTCCGGTAGGAATAGCCGTATTTAAAGGCGCCAAAGGCACCCAAAACAGCAACCACAGCAAGAGCAATGATTACAATAATACTTGTTGTGTCTATCGTTAACACCTCCTGAGTTTGATTCATGTAGCGTCAAGGACGCCCAGTATGACTGAAATAAAAATACATAGGAAATAAAATATAGATCAAAGCGTAAAGCATAAAGGCATAAAATTGCACCATTTTATTGTACATTTTTTTTGTGAAAAAGTCAAGAGTTTTTTGCAATGGATAGAAGGGTGTTTTTGCTCTACAAGAGTCCTTGTAAGAGAGCGGACATTTCTGCATAAGTGCAGGCTCTGTTAAACCGCTCACGAAGAGGTGCTCCTCCGGGAATTCCTTTGAAATACCAGGACATATGCTTTCGTCCTTCTAAAATTCCCCGATGCTCGCCCTTGAATTTTACCAAAAGTTCCAGATGTCGGGTGGCGGTTTCTGTCCGCTGGAGGAGAGAGGGGGGAGGAAGAACCTCCTTGGTTTCAAGATAGTGGAGAATATTCCGGAAAACCCATGGGTTACCCTGGGCAGCACGGCCCACCATAATCCCGTCACAGCCGGTCTGCTCCAGCATGGCTTTGGCAGAGGGACCGTCGGTTATATCCCCGTTTCCAATAACGGGAATAGCTACTGCTTTTTTCACATCCCGGATGATGCTCCAGTCGGCATTCCCGCTGTAAAATGCCTCCCGGGTTCTTCCGTGGACAGTTACGGCGTCGGCGCCGTTTGCCTCGGCAATCTTAGCAAATTCCACAGCGTTGATATGGGCGTCGTCCCAACCCATCCGGAATTTTACCGTAACGGGAACCGAAACCGCTTTCCTGACAGCGGCAATGACCAAACCGGCGTTTTCCGGGTCCTTCATCATAGCAGAACCATCCCCGTTGTTGACAATTTTGGGGGCAGGACAACCCATGTTGATATCAATCATGACAGCACCGTATTTTAAAGCATCGGCAGCAATCTCTCCCATAATTTCCGGATCGTGACCGAAGATTTGGGCGGCTACTGGCTTTTCGGCGTCCTCCGCAGCAAGCAGGGACTCGGTGCGGGAACTGCCAAAGTGCAGGCCCTTGCCCGAGACCATTTCGGTATACATCAGGGCAGGACCAAAGGGCTTGGCAATCAGCCGGAATGCCTTGTCGGTAACCCCTGCCATGGGTGCCAAAAACAGATTGTTTTCCAATTCCAGTGTTCCGATTTTCATGAGAGTACTCCTTGTCATTATCTTCTTTTATCTAACCATATTCTAAAAAACAAGTCAAGAGTTTTTCTGATTTTCGAAAAAACTGATTTTTCTTGAATTTTTTCGCCAAATTTCCTTGCCATAACGGATTATTTGTGGTAAAATAATTCGATAGACGAAATAGAGTATCATGGAGGTTTCGGAAATGAAAGAGCAATTAACCAATATCCGCAATGGCGCCATGGCGGCACTGGAAAGTGCGGCAACCCTGACAGAGCTGGAAGAGCTGCGGATTCAATATCTTGGAAAGAAGGGGGAACTGACCGCTGTTATGAAGGGCATGGGCGGTCTTTCTGCTGAGGAGCGGCCGGTGATTGGTCAGCTTGCTAACCAGGTTCGGGGTGAGATTGAAACCGCTCTGGAGGAAAAGAAGTCGTCGTTGGAAGCGGCGGCGGCGAATGCCAAGCTGGAAAGTGAAAAAATTGACGTAACCATGCCGGGTAACAAACCGGCAAAGGGAAAGAAGCATCCCCTGATTACCGTTCTGGATGACTTAAAAGACATCTTTATCGGGATGGGCTTTTCCATTGCTGAGGGTCCTGAGGTAGAACTGGATTACTATAACTTTGAGGCACTGAATATCCCCAAGGACCATCCGGCAAGAGATACTCAAGATACCTTTTATATTGACGAAACTGTAGTCATGCGTACCCAGACCTCTCCGGTACAGGTGCGGACCATGGAGCAGCAAAAGCCGCCCATCCGGATTATCTCTCCCGGGCGGGTGTATCGGAGCGATGCGATGGACGCAACCCACTCCCCGGTGTTCCATCAGGTAGAGGGTCTGGTAATTGACAAAAATATTACCATGGCAGACCTGAAAGGAACCTTAGAAGTCTTTGTGAAGAAGTTATACGGCGAGGAAACAAGACTTCGGTTCCGTCCCCACCACTTCCCCTTTACCGAGCCCAGTGCCGAGGTGGATATTTCCTGCTTCAACTGCGGCGGCGAGGGTTGCCGGATTTGTAAGGGCGAGGGTTGGATTGAGATTTTAGGTTGCGGTATGGTACATCCTAAAGTGTTGCGGAATTGCGGCATCGACCCGGAGGAGTATTCGGGATTTGCTTTTGGTATCGGTTTAGAGCGTGTGGCAATGTTCCGGTACGATATTGACGATATTCGATTGTTCTATGAGAACGATGTACGGTTTTTAGAGCAGTTCTAGCAGAGAAAGGATGTATTAACCATGAATTTACCATTATCTTGGCTGAAAGATTATATGAATACCGATGGCATTGATGAG
>JAGALN010000116.1 GCA_017625185.1 Clostridia bacterium | reverse complement strand
TATGGAAGTTATAGAAAATGTTTTGGAGTTTACTAAAGAAATCGGTTTTTCTGTACTGGGATTGGATTTTTCTCCGGTACGGGGTCCGGAGGGCAATATTGAGTATTTGATGTATGTGGGAAAACAGGGTGAAAATAAGGAATTTGATATTCCGGGTTTAGTGAAAGAATCCCATGTGTCTGATAGGTGATTGTGATGAAAAAGTTTACCATTATTCCAAACGAAACCAGGGATACCGGATTGGTTGAAACCAGAAAGGTTCTTGAAATTTTGCGGGAGAAACAATGTGAGATTTTGATGGAATCTGATTTTTCTGGTATGAATTTTCCCGGTGTAGCCTTTGCTCCATTGGAAGAGATTCTGGAAAAAGCTGATGTTGCTGTGGTCCTGGGCGGCGATGGAACCATCCTAAGAGTGGCACCTCTGGCAGCGAAAACGGGAATCCCGATTCTGGGAATTAATCTTGGACATTTGGGGTTTCTTGCCCAAATAGAAAAAGGAAACTATGGGGTTTTCGAGGATGTTTTTTCTGGAAACTATTCCATCAGGAATTGTATGATGCTGGATTGTCTTGTGATGGAAGGAGATGCCGCTTTACAGAAGTTTACCGCGCTTAACGATGTGGTGGTTTCCGGTGACGGATATGCTCGTATGATTCACGTTTCGGCTTCGGTAAACGGAACCGGTATTGGCGACTATTCTGCTGATGGATTGATTGTGGCAACAGCTGTTGGTTCAACTGCCTATTCTTTGTCAGCGGGCGGTGCTATCATGCACCCGGAGATGGAAGCCATGATGCTGACGCCCATTTGCCCCCATACCCTCAAGGCGAGATCTATGGTTATTCCGGCAAGCCATCAGGTGGAAATCGTATCCAAACCTCCCTATCGTTCCTCGGTGCTTGTGATGGTGGATGGAAAACGTCAGCATGTATTGGGAGAAAATCAGAGGATACAGGTCAGCCGCTCCAAAGATGTTGTCAAACTGCTGATTCCCAATCAGCAAAACTTCTTTGATGTTTTAAGAAAAAAATTATCCGATTAGGTTTCAGGTCTGGAGGTGTGCGAAGTGTTAAGAGAATTACATATCAAAAATGTAGCGGTTATCGAAGATGTGCTTGTCACCTTTGAGGATGGCTTTCATGCTCTGACTGGTGAAACGGGTGCCGGTAAATCCATTTTGATTGATTCGATTAACATGGCGTTGGGAGAGCGCACTGACCGGGATTTGATTCGAACCGGTGCAGAAACTGCTTCTGTTGATGCAGTGTTTGAACCGGGGGTTGATGCAGAAAAAAAGCTTCTGGGACTGGATATTGAAACAGAGGATGGACTTCTTTATATCAGCCGGCAGATCGGAATTGACGGAAAGAGCCGTTGTCGCATCAATGGACATATGGTTCCCTTGAGTCAACTGAAAGAAGTGGCTGTACACCTTTTGTCCATTCACGGGCAGAATGATAATCAGAGCATTTTATCACCGAAGTCCCATCTTGGGTTTGTGGACAGCTATGGATCCTATCGTGATTTGCTTGCTTCCTA
>JAGALN010000115.1 GCA_017625185.1 Clostridia bacterium | reverse complement strand
GGCAGAAACACGAGTGTTTCTGCCCTTTTCATATGCAACATAGATTTTACTTTCTTTGCCAGACCCCGTTGCGCTTGCCTAGCCCAAGCGCCACTTCGCCCCCTTCGGGGGCATCAGCAAAAGGGGCTGCCACCCCTTTTGAAACCCCGTGTTTTGGGTGAAATTTAGCGGTTTCATTGTAGGGGACGGCGTCCTCGACGTCCCGCAAGGACTGTCCCTTCGGGTACATCCCATATGAGAATTCTTTTTTATCATCCCCGATGTTCCATCGCAGTATAATCCCGATGGGGTAAAATTGCCTTGTAAGCAGGGCGGATAATTTTCCCCTCGTTGACCAACTCTTCTAGGCGGTGTGCACTCCAGCCGGCGATTCTCGCAATGGCAAAAATCGGGGTAAATAGCTCCTGAGGAAGACCCAGCATATGATAGACAAATCCGGAATAGAAGTCTACATTGGCACTGACACCCTTGTAAATCTTCCGTTTTTCGGCAATGACCTGAGGTGCCAGTTTTTCAATTTTGGCATAGAGGGCATATTCTTTTTCATAGCCTTTTGCCTTGGATAGCTCTTCCACAAAGGATTTAAAGATATCAGCTCTGGGGTCAGAGAGAGAGTAGACTGCATGACCCATGCCATAAATCAAGCCGCTGTGGTCAAAGGCCTCTCCTGCAAGGAGTTTTCTAAGATAGTCCCGAATGGCATCGTCGTCGCTCCAATCGGAAAGGTTTTCCTTGATGTTCTCCAGCATCTGGACAACCTTGATGTTGGCACCGCCATGCTTGGGACCCTTTAAGGAGCCAAGGGAAGCGGCAATGACCGAGTAGGTATCGGTGCCGGAAGAGGATACCACATGGGTGGTAAAGGTGGAGTTATTACCGCCGCCGTGCTCTGCCTGAAGAACCAGGGCAAGATCTAAAATTCTCGCCTCTAACTGGGTGTATTTTCCATCGGGGCGTAAAAGATGCAGAATGTTTTCGGCAGTCGAGCAGTTCTCCAAAGGCTTGTGAATGAACAGGCTTTCCCCTTTCAAATAATGAGAATATGCCTGATAGCCATACACCGAAAGCACCGGAAAGAGTGCCATCAGCTGCAGACATTGCCGCAGAACATTGGGGATGGAAGTATCATTGGCACGGTCGTCATAGGCATAAAGAGTTAGCACCGACCGGGACAGGGTATTCATCATGTCCGGGCTGGGGTTTTTCAAAATCATATCGGTCACAAAATTGACCGGCAGGGTGCGGTACTTCCCTAGAATCGCCTGAAAGTCTTCCAACTGTTCCTTGCCCGGCAGGTCGCCGAAGAGCAAAAGATAGGCGGTTTCCTCAAAACCGTAGCGGTCGTCTGCCAAAAAGCCATTCACCAAATCCTTGATGTTATAACCACGGTAGTAAAGGTCACCTTCGCAGGGAACCTCGGTGCCGTCTATCATCTTGCTGGATTGAATTTCGGAAATCTCGGTCAATCCCGTCAGGACACCCTTGCCCTGCAAATCCCGAAGTCCTCGCTTGACATTGTAGGTGGTGTATAAAGATGGGTCAATCTTTCCGTTTTTCGTGCATAGTTCTGCCATCTTCCGAATCTCTTCCGGCAGTGCAGAAACGTGACTGTTTTTCATCTGGGACTTCGCCTCTCTTTCAAAATAGAATTGTTATTAAGTGCGGCTATTGTAGCATAATTTTCCCTAAAAAGCAAGAGAAATCTGTCGTATTTCATAATTTATTTACAGACGCATACAATGATAGAAAAACCGCCCTGCAGAGAGTGCAGGACGGCAGAAAATAAGTTACTCTTCAGAGAGTTCCACCCGAAGGAGGAGCTCGCCGTGCTTGACGGTTTCGTGCTCATAGGCGGGGGTGATTTCCTGGTACTGACGGCTGTCACAGAGTACCAGTGGCGTTGTGGTTTGATACCCGCTCTTTTTGATGCCATCCAAGTCAAACTCGCAGAGCAAATCTCCTTGCTTTACGGCATCGCCTATCTTGACCTGGAGTTTGAAGAACTTCCCGCCAAGTTTAACAGTGTCCAATCCCACATGGAGGAGAATCTCCAAGCCGTCCTTGGATTTGATGCCGATGGCATGGTGGCTATCCGGGATGTTTTCCACTACAGCATCACAGGGAGCGTAGAGCTTTCCCTCGGTAGGTTCAATGGCAATCCCCTGACCAAGTATTTCTTGAGAAAAGGCTTCGTCTTCCACCTGATTTAAGGGGATGACTCTGCCGGTTAGCGGAGCGGCAAGAGAAACAGTTCTCGGTTGATGCCCCCCGGTTTGTGCTGATGCAAGATAGTCCTCCAGCTCGGATTTAATCACGGTAACCACCGGTCCGTAAATAACCTGCACCCCGTTTCCTTTTCGGATGACTCCGGCGGCACCACTTTCTTTGAGTGTGGCATCTGTCACCTTGCCGCCATCCTGGACGGTAACCCGAAGTCGGGTTGCGCAACAGTCAATATCGCTGATGTTCTCCCTGCCGCCCAGGCCTCGGACGATTAAGGCGGAGCGGCTCTCGGATGCGTTCTTGGCATTCACGTCAGCTCGGGTGTAGAGTTTGGTTTCCTCATGGTCTGCTTCCCGCCCCGGTGTTTTGAAGTTGAACTTCTTGATTAAGAACCGGAAGAGGAAATAATAGACTATAAAGTAGGCAATGCCCACCCAGATGATGTTCAGCCAGTCGGTTTTGGCATTCCCTTGGAGAATACCAAAGAGGAATAAGTCAATCAGACCGCCGGAGAAGGTCATACCAACCCCCACATTGAAGATGTGCATCAGCATATAGGCAAGACCGGCAAAAACGCAGTGGACCACATACAAAAGCGGTGCCACAAAGAGGAAGGTAAACTCGATGGGTTCGGTAATACCGGTGAGCATGGAGGTAAGAGCCGCCGAGAGGAGCAGACCGCCGGCTACCTTTTTCTTTTCGCTGCGAGCACAGTGGTACATAGCAAGAGCGGCGCCGGGGAGACCAAAAATCATCAGGGGGAACTTACCTGACATAAAACGGGTTGCCGATACGGCAAAGTGTTCGACGGTAGGGTCGGACAGCTGAGCAAAGAAGATGTTCTGAGCACCCTCCCAAAGTCTGCCGCCAACCTCCATAACACCGCCCACATTGGTCTGCCAGAAGGGGAGGTAAAACACATGATGAAGTCCAAAGGGAATCAAAGCACGCTCGGTAACACCGTAAATCCAGGTGCCGAAGTATCCGGAACGCTGTACCAGATCGCCAATGTGGACAATGGCGGTCTGGATGGGCGGCCAGATAAAGAACATCAAGATACCGACTACCAAATAAACAGCCGCCGAAATAATAGGAACGAACCGGGTTCCGCCAAAGAAGGAAAGCACCTTGGGGAGTTGAATTTTATAAAATCGGTTGTGAAGTGCCGCAGTACCAAGACCCACAATGATGCCGCCGAACACACCGGTCTGGAGGGAGTTGATACCCACTACCGAGGTCATGGAGCCGTTTGCCAGATGCTCTGCAACCCCCTCGGCTCCATAGGTGTTAAGAGCCATAGCGCCAATGGCTGCATTCATCACCAGAAAGGCAATGGCGCCCGCAAGGGCAGCAACCTCCTTTTCCCGTTTTGCCATGCCGATGGAGATGCCGATGGCAAAAATCAATGGCAGGTTGGCAAAGACAATGTTACCGCAGGCGTTTAGGACCTGCAAAATTGCATTGATGGCGGTGCCGGGTCCCATAATACCCATCAGGTTGTAGGCTTTTAGCATAGTTTCGTTGGTAAAAGCACCGCCGATACCTAAAAAGAGACCCGCTACCGGCAGAATTGCAATGGGTAGCATAAAGGAACGCCCCACCCGTTGCAAAACGCCAAAAATTTTATCTTTCATAGAAAATCAATCCTTTCTGCCCCTGTGGGCTATGGTTTGTCTATTCTTTACTATAGTATTGCCAGAAAAGGGAAAATCTATCACCGTCAGCCAAAGATTTCTCCCAAAAGCTCCAGAATTCGGAACTTCATCCGAAATGTAATTTTTTCAGGCTGGGTAATCATGGCGTATTCATTTGGAGATAGCTCCTTTTGGAGCATCGCGAGTGTTTCGTCATCTGCTTTCAGGGAACCCTCGGTCAGGCAGAGGGGCGGATAGAGAACACACCACCAGTTTTTCCCTGTGGAACTGCCAAGCCGGACATTGACGGCGGTATAGGTCCCGGCAGGAAGCCGAACATTGCCATATTCTTTGGTGGGAAAGGAGGTTTCTTCCACTCGGACAGTAACCGGGGCAAGGCAGCCATGCTGCTGCAGGGTTTTCTCCGCGGTGTCTGCTATGGAAAATGCTGCAAGACTTGCTTTTATGGCGGCGTCTTGGGCGCTTGTAGCGTTAGCAAAGAGATTTCTATGCTCTTTTAAAATACTGTCCCGTACCAGAAGCTTGAGTGCCTGGTCGATATCTGTGTTGGTATTTCCTATAATATGAAGACGCAGAACGCTGCCGGCAATGGACGCTTGTTCTTTTACGGCGTACCCGCCAAGGAACAAAACCCCAAGAAATAATCCGGTTAAAAGTGCAGAAAACAGAAATTTTTTCACGAATCTACCATGCAAAAGCATCCACTCCTTTACAAAATTCCCTCTTTTTGGTTACAGTTTAAAGTTTTGCCGCAAATTTATCCTTTATACATATTGATTTTTTCTTTGGTTTGCGGTACAATGAAAACTAGATTATTATGGATTATTATGTGCTGACGTAGGTTGGCAGATAGGAGAACGATATGAGTAAAATAAATCTTTGTGTGATTTTCGGTGGTGCCTCCAGTGAGCACGAGGTGTCCCTCCTGTCAGCGGCATCGGTTTTGCGGAATCTGGATATGACCAAATACACCGTTCACACCATTGGAATTTCTAAAGATGGCGGCTGGTACTACTATACCGGCAATGCCGAAACCATGAGCGAATTGAAGAATCCGGACGTATGGAACTTTGATCGTGCCATCATTTCTCCGGACCGGGACGAAAAGGCGATTCTTCGGTTTACCGAAGATGGGGTGGAAAAGTATCCCATTGATGTGGTTTTTCCGGTTCTCCACGGAAAGAACGGGGAGGATGGAACGATTCAGGGACTCTTTGAATTGGCTGGAATTCCTTATGTGGGCCCCGGTGTTATCGGCAGTGCGGTCTGCATGGATAAATGTATGGCAAAGATTGTCTTTGCCCATGCGGGAATTCCCCAGGCGGATTGGGTAGAGGTAAAAAAAGGTGAGGAGAAGTGTGACGAGATTGAAAAGAAGCTGGGTTATCCCTGTTTTGTGAAACCCGCCAATGCAGGCTCTTCTATGGGCATTACCAAGGCTCATGACAGAGCTGAACTGGAGGAGGGTCTCCGGACTGCATTTTTGCATGATGAAAAGGTTCTGGTAGAAGAGATGATGTATGGCACCGAGGTGGAAAGCAGTGTGATCGGAAACCTTTCCCCAGAATGTGCACCGGTGGTGGGGGAGATTGCCCCTGCTGCAGAGTTTTATGACTACGATGCCAAGTATAACAATGCGGCATCCATTCTGACCATTCCGGCAAAGCTGGAACCGGTACTTGCCGAGAAGGTGCGGGAGTATGCTGTCAGGGCATATCGTGCCTGCGAATGCAGAGGACTTTCCCGGGTTGACTTCTTTGTCAATAAGGAAACAGACGACATCCGGCTGAATGAAATCAATACCATTCCCGGCTTTACCTCGATTAGTATGTATGCAAAGTTATGGGAGGCAAGCGGTGTTTCTTATGGAGAACTGGTGGATCGGTTGATTGAATACGCTATGGAACGGTAACCAAGTTAGGGGGTAAGACAATGGATCAAAGACCCATTGGAATCTTCGATTCGGGGCTGGGGGGATTGACCTGCGTGAAAAAGGTCATGGAACTTCTGCCTGGAGAAGATATCATTTACTTTGGAGATACAGGGCGGGTTCCTTATGGTACCCGAAGTGCCGAAACCGTCATGAAGTATGTCCGGCAAAATATCCGGTTTTTGAAAACCTTTGATATCAAATATATCATCATTGCCTGCGGTACCGCCAGCAGTGCGGCACTGCCGCTGATTCAGGAGGAGTGGGACATTCCCATTGCGGGGGTTTTAGAACCCACCTGCAGGGCGGCGGCAAAGGCTACCCGAAACGGAAAGGTTGGAGTATTAGGAACCCAGGGCACCATCCGGAGCGGGAAGTACGAGGAAAAGCTGATGAAGCTTAATCCGCAGCTTCAAGTGACAAGCCGGGCATGTCCCATGTTTGTTCCTTTGGTGGAAAACGGATATCTGGAGAGTGAAGCTACCAATCTGATTGCAAGGGAGTATCTTCTCCCCTTAAAGGAGCAAGGGGTAGATACCTTGATTTTAGGTTGCACCCACTACCCGTTGCTAAAGCCGATGATCTCTAAAATCATGGGTGAGGGTGTTACCCTGATTGATGCCGGGGCAGAAACCGCATTCCATGCCAAGGAGTATTTGAAGGAACAGGGATTGCTCAATGGACAACTTCAGGGGAGGGTACAATACTATGTCAGTGACGGCGTAGAGGGGTTTACCTCCCTTGCCGGCATGTTTTTGGAAAAGGAAATTCAGGGGAGCGTCAATGACGTTGCCATTGAGAATTATTAGGAGACAGCGATGGATAACAATGTTATGATTCGTATCAAGACCATCCAGGAGGCAGATGGGGAAACACAAGACCCCATCGAACTGGAAACTCCGGGGAAGTTTGGTATCATCAATCAAAAATACTATATCAAGTACAAGGAAAGCGAGATGACGGGGTTTCCGGATACGGTAACCACCCTGAAAATCTGGCAGGATAATGTGGTTGTAACTCGCAAGGGTCGGTTTAATATGCAGATTCACTACCAGACCGGTGAGAGAAACCTCTGCTTGTACCCCACACCCTATGGGAAAATCGGTGCCTCGATTTCTACTTCGGAGATTGCCTATG
>JAGALN010000114.1 GCA_017625185.1 Clostridia bacterium | reverse complement strand
TATGGAACAGTTTGCATCGTTAATCCCGTTGCTGGTTATGATTGTAGTTTTTTACTTCATCTTAATCCGCCCCCAGAAGAAGAAAGAGAAAAAGCTCCGTGAGATGCTCGCCGCACTTCGTGTTGGGGATGAGGTGGCATCCATCGGTGGTATCCATGGTAAGATTGCCAGAATCAAGGACGATATCTTTGTTCTGGAGACCGGTATCGGCACCCAGAAGTCTTTTATTGCCATTGAGCGTGCTGCCATCAGCCGTTTGGTGAAAGAGGGTAAGGCAAAGGATGCGGAGTTAGAACCGCTGCCTGATGAGACAGAAACAACCGAAGCGGAATAATCTGTCATAAACGCAAGGTTTTCTTCATACCTTGAAGTATGGAGGAGATGCGTATGGCAAAGGAAGCAACCGAAAACAGTAAGTTTTTTGATGTTGCGTATGGGTTGAAAAATATCTTATTCTGTTTCCTGGCAACCGGGATTCTGCTTGCACTCGGCGCTGTGATTGCAACTTACCTTTCCATGTCGGATGGGATGACAGAGCTTCTTGTGATGATTATGACTGCGGCTTGTGTGTTCTTTGGCGGCTTTCGTGCCGCAGGGCATGCAGGCAGGCAGGGACTTCTGCAGGGAGCGGTTTTGGGACTTGTGTACATGGCGATTCTTTCTCTGGCAGGGATGCTTGTCTATGGAGAGTGGTCCATGTCCGGAGCCTCGCTGATTTCCATTTTGCTTGGGGTTTTGTGTGGTGCCATTGGCGGGATGCTGGGCGTCAATCGGAAACAGAAAAGAAAACGATAAAAACAAAAGGAGAGAGTATCATGAAAAGAATTAAGACTTTGAATCAGGCAACCCTGAAGAAGAGTGCAGCAAAGGGCGGTTGCGGCGAATGCCAGACCTCCTGCCAGTCTGCCTGCAAGACCTCTTGCACCGTAGCAAACCAGAAGTGCGAGAGCCAGAAGGCGTAATCGGAAGAGAAAGAGCGGGCGTCCGCAAGGGCGTCCGCTTTTTGTTGTAAAGACAAGAGATAGAAAACGGAAAGAGGATTTTCATGGTTCATGTATTTCATATTAAGGAAAAATATCTGGCACTGGATGTCAACAGCGGTTGTGTTCATGTTCTGGACGAGCTCTGCTATGATGTGCTGAAATATCTTTGTGACGAGGGGAAGACGCCCGAGGATACCCATATTCAGGAGATCTGTGACCGGTTCCAAGACCGCTATGCCGTATCTGATTTAGAGGAGGCATGGGGAGATATTTTGGAGCTTTACGAGAGCGAAACCCTGTTTTCCCGAGACGACTATGCGGAAATTGCAGGAAAGCTGAAGCGAAATTCTCCGGTTAAAGCAATGTGCCTCCATGTTGCGCATGATTGTAACCTCCGGTGTGCCTACTGTTTTGCCGATGAGGGTGCCTACCATAACCGTCGGGAATTGATGAGTGTGGAAACGGGAAAAAAGGCAATGGACTTTTTGATTCAGGCATCAGGGAAGCGTCGGAACCTGGAGGTGGACTTCTTTGGGGGAGAGCCTCTGATGAACTTCCAGATGGTCAAAGAGGTGGTGGAGTATGCCAGAGAGCAGGAGAAGATTCACGACAAAAACTTCCGCTTTACCATTACCACCAACGGTATTTTACTCAATGATGAGAATATTGCGTATATCAACAAGGAAATGTCCAACGTGGTGTTAAGCTTGGACGGCAGAAAGGAAACCAATGACAAGGTCCGGTGCCGGATTGACGGCAGTGGCTCCTATGACAGCATTGTGAAAAAGCTGCAAAAGGTTGCCGAGAGCCGGAACCAGGACAACTACTATGTCCGGGGTACCTTTACCCGGTATAATCTGGATTTTTCCAAGGACGTTCTCCATCTGGCGGATTTGGGTTTTAAGCAAACCTCAGTGGAGCCGGTGGTTAGTGAGCCGGAGGCGCCTTATGCCATCCGGGAGGAAGATTTACCCCAAATCTATCAGGAGTATGAGAATCTAGTAGAAGAATACATAACTCGGCGGAAAGAGGGAAAGTGGTTCAATTTCTTCCATTTTATGATTGATCTGGAGCAGGGTCCGTGCGTCATCAAGCGTCTTTCCGGTTGCGGTGCCGGCTGTGAGTATCTGGCAGTGGCACCCAATGGGGATATTTACCCTTGTCATCAGTTTGTGGGTACCGAGGAATATAAGATGGGCAATTTAGAGGACGGAATCCTGGATCAGGAAATCCGGAACCATTTCGAAAGCTGCAATGTTTATACCAAACCCAAGTGTCGGGACTGCTTTGCCAAGTTCTACTGCAGCGGCGGTTGTATGGCGAATGCCTGCCTGCTGAACGGAGATATCAACGAACCCCATGAAATCAGTTGTATGCTCCAGCGAAAGAGAGTGGAATGCAGCCTATATGCCAAGGCCGTCGAGGCAGAATGGGAAGAATAAAATTAGAAAAGGATGGAACAAGAACTGAACTGCTCCATCCTTTTTTTGATTTTTCGCTACTTCAATAAACACACCGCACAGGCGGAAATGCCTTCGCCCCGACCCTCGAATCCCAAATGCTCGGTGGTGGTGGCTTTGATGTTAACAGCCACCTCGGCGCCCAGAACATTCTGTATTCGTTCTGTCATGGTAGGGATGTAAGTTGCGAGCTTGGGTTTCTGGGCAATCACAGTAGCATCAATATTTTCGATGCCAAACCCGTTCTCGGTCAACAGGTTTTTCACATGGGAAAGAAGAACCATACTGTCGGCCCCCGCAAGGGCGGGATCAGTGTCGGGGAAGTGCTTCCCGATATCTCCCAGTGCTGCAGCACCCAACAGTGCGTCCATGATGGCGTGAACCAGAACATCTGCGTCAGAATGTCCCAGCAGACCTTTTTCGTAAGGGATGTTCACGCCCCCCAGAATCAATGCTCTGTCCCTAACCAGCTGATGCACATCGTATCCAAACCCGATCCGCATAGGAATCCCTCCTTATTGTTCTTTGGTAAAGGCCTCCGCAAGGACAAGGTCCTCCGGGGTGGTGATTTTGATGTTTCGGTAACTGCCCGGCACAATCCTGACCGGAATGTCTATGTATTCTGCAAGAGCACAATCGTCGGTCGCCAAAACGCCATCCATAACGGCTTTTTGGTGCGCCGAGAGAATCTCTGCGGTGGCAAACCCTTGGGGGGTCTGAATCTGCCAGAGCTCCTCCCGAGGCAGGGTTTCGGTAACCAGACCATCCTTACTGACCCGCTTCACAGTGTCCTTGACGGGAACACCCAGAGCGACGGCGGAGCAGGTATTTAGTTCCAGAAGTAAACTGCGGATTTCTTCCCCAGTCACAAAGGGGCGGGCGCCGTCGTGAATCAGAACCCGATCTTCCTGAACATGCTTTAAGCCTAGAAAAACGGACTCCTGCCGGGTGGTTCCGCCGGGAAGCACAGCCTTGACCTTGGGAATAGAAAAGTCCTTGATCATATCCTGCACGGTTAGGATATCATCCTTGCGGGTGACCACAATCATTTCAGTAATTTCCGGCAGAGCCGAAAAAGCCAAAAGGGTGTGTGCCAGAATCGGTTTTCTGTCAAACATCAAAAACTGCTTGTTGGTGTTTTTACCCATTCTGGTACTGTTGCCTGCAGCCGCAATGACGACCGAGGCGGATATATTTTTTCTCTTCATACAGACCTCCTCAACCGGAGATTTTCTCCATTAAGAGTTCTTCAATTCTTTGATGGTCCATGTTTTTGGAAAGGCCAAGCTCAGAAATCAGGGCTGCTTTGGCGTGGTTCAGCATTTTCCGTTCCGCATTGGATAGACTCTTTTTTCGGTCCTTCAATAATAAGAGCTTGACAATCCTGGCAACTTCAGGGAGCTTGCCCTCTTTGAGTTGGGCAATGTGATCCCGATATCGCTTGTTCCAGTTTCCGTCTTCTTGTTCCGCTTCGACCTCCCCAAACCGGCGGATGACCTCGTCGGCTTCCTTGGCGGAAACTACATAGCGGACACCGATGTTTTCTATATTTGCGGTAGGTATGAGAACTTCTACATTACCAATGGATAGCTTTAATACATAATATTTGTGTTCTTCCCCTAGGATGCAACGATTTTCTACGCCCTGAATGGTTCCTGCACCGTGCATGGGATAGGCAATTTTGTCTCCGATTTGAAACATACCCTAACCTTCTTTCTTCTTGCGCTGTCAAAAATCCTGCAGAACTTGTTGGATATTGTGATACGCACAAATCTCAATTTTGTCGAACTTTTTCGATTTGTTCCGGTTGGATGCCGGAATGATACATTTGGTAAAGCCCAGCTTTTCTGCCTCAGCAATCCGGTTTTCCAAGAAGTTGCAGGCACGGAGTTCTCCGGCAAGGCCAATCTCCCCGACGGCAACCAAGCCGCTGTCCAGAGGTTTGTTCCGGAAGCTGGATGCGATTGCCAGAAGAACACCCAAATCCGCAGCAGGCTCCATCATCTTAAGACCGCCCACCACATTCACATAAATATCATAGGAGGAGATGTGCATCCCCAATCGTTTTTCCATAACCGCCAGGAGCATCAATGTCCGGGATAAATCCACGCCGGTGGTCATCCGCCGGGGATTTCCAAAGGAGGAAGATGCCGCCAATGCCTGCACCTCAGCAAGGACCGGACGGGTTCCTTCCATAGTGCAGAGGATGCAGGAGCCGGATTCGCCTTCGGGACGACCGGATAGAAGCGCCAGAGAGGGATTGGAAATCTCCTGAAGACCCTCTGAGGTCATTTCGAAAACACCAATTTCGTTGGTGGAGCCAAACCGGTTCTTGATGGCACGGATAATCCGGTACGCCCGTTGTTGTTCTCCCTCGAAATAAAGGACGGTGTCGACGATATGCTCTAAAATCTTTGGACCTGCAATGGAGCCCTCTTTGGTGACATGCCCTACCAAAAAAGTGGCAATGGATTCTTCCTTGGCAATCCGCATCAGAGTTGCCGCCACATCCCGAATCTGGGAGACACTGCCCGGAGCGGGAGAAATGTCAGGATTGAACATGGTCTGCACCGAGTCCAAAACCAGAATGTCCGGCTTTTCCTGATAGATGCAATTGATAATATTTTGCATATTGGTTTCAGAGTAAATTTGCAGGTTTTCGGTATCCACCGAAAGTCGGTCGGCACGGAGTTTAATCTGTCGTTGGGACTCCTCGCCGGAAATGTATAAGACCCGTTGGGTCTTCCCCAAGTGTTGACAGCACTGAAGAAGAATGGTGGATTTTCCGATGCCGGGATCGCCGCCGATTAAAACCAGAGAGCCGGGGACGATGCCGCCGCCCAAAACCCGGTCCAGCTCCAAAAGTCCTGTGGAGCGTCGCTGCTCCTCGGCAGTGGAAATTTCCTGCAAGGGCTTTGGTTTGGAAGAAGAGGCGATGGAGGTGGATTTCTGCTGGCCCTTTGGGGGTGCCACAATGACTTCCTCAGCCATGGTATTCCATGCACCGCAACCGGGACATTTCCCCATCCATTTTGGAGATTCTGTGCCGCAATCGGTACAAACAAAGACGGTTTTCTGCTTCATAATCCCCTGCTCCTTACCCGTTTGATACCATGATAATTCCATGGTTATCGTTTCCATTTTATAAGGTAAGTATACCATATTTTTTCAAATTTGTCCAATGTTTTCATGTAACAAAATCATTAAAAAATGCCCCACAACTTCAGTTGCGGGGCAGGTATTTGGTGATTTAGTAATTCTCGGCTTTGATTTCGAAATAAGCCTTGGGATGCTTACAGATGGGGCAAAGCTCGGGAGCCTTTTTACCAACCACGATATGACCGCAGTTGGAGCACTGCCAGATGCAGTCACCCTCCCGGGAGAAGACCAGATCGCCCTCTACATTTGCCAGGAGCTTTAAGTATCGTTCCTCATGCTCTTTTTCGATTTTGGCAACACCCTCAAAGAGTGCAGCGATCTCGGTAAAGCCTTCTTCCTTGGCTTCTTTGGCAAAGGTTGCGTACATATCAGTCCATTCGTAGTTCTCACCGGCTGCAGCGTCTTTTAAGTTTTCGGCAGTATTGCCAATCTCACCGCCGTGGAGAAGTTTGAACCAAATCTTTGCATGCTCTTTCTCATTGGCTGCAGTTTCTTCGAACAACTTTGCAATCTGTACATAGCCCTCCTTTTTTGCCTTGGAAGCATAGTAGGTATACTTGTTTCTTGCCTGGGACTCGCCTGCAAAAGCAGCCAAAAGGTTCGCTTCGGTTTTACTTCCTTTCAATTCCATAATAAAAATCCTCCTTATATGATAAATATATTTTTTTCTTATGGTAAAAAATACCGCTAGAAGGCGTTGTTCCGCCGGAAAACGTCCGGTGTCATTCCCTCTGCTTTTTTAAAGACAGAGCAGAAATAGCTGGGGTCCTTGAACCCTACCAGAGCGGCAATGTCCTTGACCTTTTTGTTTTCCGGAGCACAGAGATAGTGCTTTGCCATATTCAGCCTGAGATGGGTCAGATATTTTAACGGTGTGGTTCCGTAAACCATATGAAAGATCCGGCAGAGATGTTTGGTGGTAACGCCAATCACCGCAGCCATGTCATCAAGACTCAAATCCTCGGCATACCGTGTTTTCAGCATCTCGATAACCGGATTTAGCTTTTCGTACCGTTCGTTTTTGGAAACACCGCTGGGTTGTGGCAGATTGTTCCGGTACTCTCCCACCTTAATCAGGAGCTTATACAGAAGCATGGATGTTTTGATTTCCTTGTCCGGGTCATCGCACCGGAACATATCAAAAAGGGTGGTAACCTGCATATGAAAATCTTCCGGGTTATGGAGCCGAAACGGCGCAATCTCCCCGAATCCAAGATAATCGAAAATATCGCCCACCGCACTGCCGGTAAAGACAATAAACCGGACACTCCAGGGCGCCTCTAAAGGATAGTATTCGTGGGGGACATCGGGACGGAAGAAGAAAGCGTCCCCGGCGGCAATCTTGTGCTCCTCGTCCTTGAATTTCAGGATGCCGCTTCCGCTGGTACAGTATAAAATCTGGTAGCTGTGAAAGCCATAGGGTCGAACAATATGCCGTTGCCGTTCGTGCTCACCAAGACCTACCACATAGATGGGAAGCAGCTTGGTCTTGCTCAAAAGAATGGGTAAAAGCATAGTGCATGCTCCTTACTGTTTGATATGTTAAGATTATTATACGACAAAAAGCATTTTTTGGCAAGACCTTAGGAAAATTTTGTGCAGACAACTTGTTTTTGTGGTGGAAATTTGATATAATTGATAAAAACAGAAGTCAATATAATAGGATAGATAATCATCCGGGAGGGAATACGATGAAAGTTTTGTTAATCAATGGAAGTCCCAAGGCAAAGGGCTGTACCTACACTGCCTTGACGGTGGTGGCAGAGGAACTGCAGAGGCAGGACGTGGAAACTGAGATTGTGCAGGTAGGAAATGCACCCATACAGGGATGTATCGGTTGCGGCGGTTGTGCCAAATCCGGGAAAGGTCTGTGTGTCTTTGAGAACGGACCGGTGAATCAAATCATTCAAAAGGCGGCAGAGTCAGATGGTATTGTGGTAGGGACTCCCGTTCACTATGCGGCGGCATCGGGTGCCATTACATCCTTGATGGACAGAGTATGCTACGCAGGAGGAAAGAATTTAATACTTAAGCCGGCAGCATGTATTGCCAGTTGCCGCAGAGGCGGTGCCAGTGCAACCTTGGATCAGCTTGCCAAGTATTTCACCATTTTGAATATGCCGCAGGTGGCGTCTAACTACTGGAACATGGTTCACGGCAACACCCCGGATGAGGTGATGCAGGACGAAGAGGGAATCCAGACCATGCGTCAGCTTGGCAGAAACATGGCGTGGCTCTTAAAATCCATTCAGGCAGGAAAGGATGCCGGTATCCCTGCCCCGGAATTTGAACCGAAAATCAGAACCAATTATATTCGATAGTGGTATTGTAAGGACCGGTATCCTCGCCGGTCCGTATAGAAACGCTCTTGCAGGTTCTCCGCACGGGGCGTTTTCTTTTGCATAAATCTCCCTTGTTTGGGATAAACTGTTCCCAAAAGGAGGTTTGTGTATGAAAGCATATATTGGAATTGTAGATGTGTCAGCAAGGGAGATTCTGGATTCCAGGGGAAATCCCACCTTGGAAGTGGAGGTCTATGCCGAAGACGGTATCATCGGCCGTGCCTCGGTGCCCTCGGGGGCGTCCACCGGCGCCTTTGAGGCATGTGAACTGCGGGATGAGGACGCCGTTCGCTACGGAGGCAAGGGGGTTACCAAGGCGGCATTCAGTGTCAACGGTCCCATCTGCGAAGAACTGGTGGGCATGAATGTGTTGGATCAAATCCGGATTGACCGTGCCATGATTGCGCTAGATGGCACCGAGAATAAAAGTAAGTTGGGTGCTAATGCGATTTTGGGAGTGTCCCTTGCCTGTGCCAAGGCGGCAGCAGTGGCGGTGGGACAGAGCTTGTATCAGTATATCGGCGGGGTGAAAGCCCATACGCTCCCCGTTCCAATGATGAATGTATTAAACGGAGGCAAGCATGCCGATAACTCTTTGAGTCTACAGGAATTTATGATTATGCCTATTGGAGCGGATAGCTTTCAGGAGGCACTACGGTGGTGCGCCCAGGTGTTCCATGCCTTAAAAGGGGTTCTGAAACGAAAAGGGTATTCCACCGCAGTAGGGGATGAGGGTGGCTTTGCTCCGGATTTAAAGAGCGATGAGGAAGCAGTACAGCTGATTTTAGAAGCAGTAGAAGAGGCTGGATTCCAACCGGGGACAGATTTTAAGATTGCCTTGGACCCTGCATCTACTGAACTGTATGAGGAAGCCAAAAAACGCGGCAAAGAGGGAAGTTATTGCTTTTGGAAGCAGGAGAAAATCATAAGCCGGGAAGAAATGATAGAGTTCTGGGAGGATTGGGTCAAGAAATATCCCATTATCTCCATTGAAGACGGGATGGCGGAAGAGGATTGGGAGGGCTGGCGGCTCCTGACGGAAAGACTTGGGGACAAGGTACAGCTTGTGGGCGATGACCTCTTTGTCACCAACCCCAAACGGCTGAAAAAAGGAATCTCCCAAGGGGTTGCCAACTCCATTCTGATTAAGCTGAACCAGATCGGTACCCTGACCGAAACCTTGGAGGCGGTACAGATGGCAGAGCGGGCAGGCTATACCGCTATCATCTCCCATCGCTCGGGAGAGACCGAGGACACCACCATTGCCGATTTGGCGGTTGCTCTCAACAGTGGACAGATTAAGACGGGTGCCCCCTCCCGGACTGATCGGGTGGCAAAATATAACCAGTTACTTCGCATCGAGGAGGAACTGGAGGATGTGGCATACTACCCCGGAAAATCAGCATGGTATAATTTGAAGTAGAAAAAAG
>JAGALN010000113.1 GCA_017625185.1 Clostridia bacterium | reverse complement strand
GGCGGAGGTTTCCCGTGCGATTCGAGCCCTGGAAGAACAAGGGTTGGTGGGACGGGAGAACACCACAGCCAACGGTTACCGGGCGAGAATCACCTTGACCGAATTGGGACGAACCATGACCTATGCCCTTCGGGAACGAATCAAGCTGGCAGTAGAAAAAGGCGGAGCAGGTCTGACCGAGGAACAGAGGGATAACTTCTATACTGCGCTGGAAACCATTGCTGCTAACCTAAAGGAAATCAGTGATACGGGACTATAAGCGGGACTAACCCCGAATCTGTCCGCTACCAAAGACTTGGTATTTGGTACTGGTGAGGGCAGTAAGCCCCATAGGTCCCCTGGCGTGAATTTTCTGGGTACTGATGCCGATTTCGGCGCCGAACCCAAACTCGAAACCATCGGTAAACCGGGTGGATGCGTTGTGATACACTGCAGCGGCGTCTATTTCCTTTAAGAAACGGCTTGCGGCAGCTTCGTTCTTGGTTATGATGGACTCACTATGTCCGCTATTGTATCGGTTGATGTGAGAAATGGCATCCTCCAAGGAATCCACAATTTTCACACCGATTTTTAAATCGAGATACTCTGTTCCCCAGTCCTCCTCGACGGCGGGGGTTGCAGCGGGGTACATGGTGCAAACCCTGGCATCTCCGATGATTTCCACCTGTTTCTCACACAGAGCATCCAGTATTTCCGGCAGGAAGGTTGGGGCAATGCTCTGGTGTACCAGCATTTTTTCGGCGGCATTGCAGACCGAAGTCCGCTGGGTCTTGGCGTTAATGACAATTTCTTTTGCCATAGAGAGGTCGGCATCCTTATCCACATAGATATGACAGTTTCCGGTCCCGGTTTCGATGGCAGGCACGGTGGCGTTTTCTATCACGGCACGAATTAAGCCGGCACCGCCACGGGGGATGATGACGTCCAGATAGTCATTGAGTTTCATCAAGGCGGTGGCACTCTCTCGGGAGGTGTTCTCCACCAGATTGATACTGCCCTCCGGGAGACCTGCCGAAGTTCCTGCATCCTGCATGACCTTGACGATTGCACGGTTGGAAGAAGCCGCCTCTTTTCCGCCTCGGAGAATTACGGCGTTTCCTGCTTTGATACAAAGCCCTGCCGCATCAGCTGTGACATTGGGGCGTGCCTCATAAATGATGCCGATGACCCCAAGTGGTACCCGGACCTGTTTGATGTTGAGCCCGTTGGGACGGGTGGTGTCCAGGATTGTTTCACCCACCGGGTCGGGGAGGGAAACAATCTGTTCGATTCCCTCTGCCATGGCGTCGATTCTCTCTCTGGTTAGGGTAAGACGGTCCATCAGCCCTGATGCCATGCCAGTTTCTCTGGCAAGCGCCAAATCCTTGGCGTTCTCTTCCAGAAGATAATCGTAGCTTTCCCGCAGAGCGGTTGCCATTGCAGTCAGGGCATGGTTCTTTTCTTGGGTGGTTAAGATGCCTAAGGAGTAGGAAGCGGCTTTGGCGAGCTTTCCTTTTTGGGTTAATTCATCCAGAATCATATTCATATAAAACCTTCTTTGCATGTGAAAATATTTGATTTGATTGTATCACAGTTCTGTGATAGAATCAAGGCGAAATCAAAAAAAGGAGTAAGATACTATGTTATTTGATAGTCATGCACATTTTGATGACCCCCAGTTTGACGGGGACAGGGATACTGTACTAAAAAGCCTGAAAAACCTTGGTGTGGGATATGTAATGAATATCGGTGCCGATTTGGAAACCTCCAAAGCGGCAGTTGCCCTGGCGAATATGTATGATTTTATCTATGCGACAGTGGGGGTTCATCCCGGGGATGCAGGGTCCATGACTGATGAGGTTCTGGAACAGCTCCGGACCCTTGCTTTAGAGAATCCCAGGGTTCGTGCCATTGGCGAGATTGGTCTTGATTATCACTATGAGGGTTATGATGAAAAGGTGCAGGAAACCTGCTTTCGCAGACAGATTGCTCTTGCAAAAGAGCTGGATATGCCCATTGTGGTTCACGATCGGGACTCCAAGGGAAATGCCATTTCTATTCTCCGGGAAGAGGGTGTGAAAAATGGGGTAATGCACTGCTTTTCCGGTAGTGCCGAAACCGCAAAGGAACTTGTGAAGATGGGATTTATGGTTTCCTTTACTGGGGTTCTGACCTTTAAAAATGCCCGCCGTGCCATTGAGGCTTGTGGTGCCGTACCGTTGGATAGACTGATGATTGAAACTGATTGTCCTTATATGGCCCCGGAACCCCATCGAGGGGAACGGAATTTCAGCGGTTATGTAGGTTATGTGGCAGATAAAATGGCGGAAATCAAAGGAGTCTCCAGGGAGGAGATTGCGCAGATTACCACCGAGAATGCACTGCGGTTTTACGGGATTGAAAAGTGAGAAAAAAGAACATCTTGTGGTTGAAAAAAGTTCTTGACACTATAGATGCGGTAATTTATAATGTTTTATAAGGTAAAAAAGATATCTTATAGGATAAGGAGAAAAGGATATGAACGAGCAAAAAAAGAAGGCGCTGGAGAGCGTTTTTGGGAATATTGAAAAGCAGTATGGTTCTGGTGCCGTCATGCGTCTTGGTGAGAAGCCGGTTGTGAATGTGGAGGCAATTCCCACCGGGTCTTTGTCCCTGGATATGGCGCTGGGAATCGGTGGTGTGCCCCGAGGAAGAATTGTAGAGATTTACGGTCCGGAATCCTCCGGTAAGACCACCGTTGCTCTGCACATTGTGGCAGAGGCACAGAAGATGGGCGGCGAGGCGGCGTTCATTGATGCAGAGCACGCTTTGGACCCCGTTTATGCAGAAAAGCTGGGTGTTAGGATCGACGATTTGATTGTTTCCCAGCCAGATACCGGGGAGCAGGCTCTTGAGATTACTGAGCAGTTGGTCCGCTCCGGTGCCATTGATGTCATCGTTGTTGACTCGGTTGCAGCTTTGGTTCCTAAACAGGAAATCGAGGGCTTGATGGGGGATGCCCATGTGGGGCTTCAGGCAAGGCTCATGTCCCAGGCACTCAGAAAGCTGACCTCGGTGATCAGCAAGTCTAACACAACTGCCATCTTTATCAACCAGCTTCGCGAAAAGGTGGGTATCATGTTCGGCAACCCCGAAACCACCACCGGTGGTCGTGCCCTAAAGTTCTATTCCTCGGTACGTCTGGATGTTCGCCGGATTGAAACCATCAAGGCAGACGGCGGTATGATTGGTAACCGTACCAAGGTTAAGGTTGTGAAGAACAAGGTAGCTCCGCCTTTCAAGGAAGCGGAATTTGACATCATCTACGGCGAAGGTATCTCCAAAGAGGGGAATATTCTGGATATGGCAGTAGAGATGGATATTGTGAAGAAAACCGGTTCCTGGTTCTCTTACAATGACGAGCGTTTGGGACAGGGCAGAGAGAGTGTGAAGGATATTCTCAAGCAGAATCCAGAACTTTGTGCCGAGATTGAAGCAAAGGTAAGAGAAGCCGGTGAGCTTCCGGCGGTTCCAACCGATGAGAATGCAGAGGCAACACCCTTTACCCCGGTTGCAAAGCCGGCTAAGGGCAAGAAATAGGGAAAATAAGGTGGAGGCAATGGGAATGGACGCTCTGATGCGAGCACAAAATGCGGCCATGGCAATGCTGGGCAGAAGAATGCTGACCTGTCAGGAACTCTATGACCGTCTCTGCCGAAAAGGCTATGACAAGGAAATTGCCGAAAAGGTGATAGAACAGTTTCTGTCGGTGGGTTATCTGGATGACCGTCGTTATGCAGAGCTTTATCTAGAAGATAGCGTGAAGCTAAACGCCAAAGGTATTTATCGGATTCGTCAGGAGCTTTTGCTGAAAGGAATTTCCGGTACCTTGATTGATCAGGTGTTGGAAGATAGCAAACCTGATACAGCGGATGCCCTGATGCAGTATATCGGGGAGAGAAACCTGCTGCAAGGAGTTCATAGCTGGAAAGACTTGGAGAAATTAAAAGCAAGACTGGTGCGAAGAGGATATTCTCTTTCGGAGATTCGTAGTTGCCTGGAAAAGGCAGACCTTACTATTGAAGAAGAGAAGGAACCTTTAGATTAGGAGAACTACATTGAAGAAATTAGCATTGACATCCCTTGGCTGCTCCAAAAACTTAATCGACAGCGAGCAAATGCTGGGCCTTTTGGAGCAGGCGGGTTATGAGATTGTAGAAAACGAAGAGGATGCAGAGATTATCGTGGTTAATACCTGCACCTTCATTGAGAGTGCAAAAATGGAATCCATCGAGTGTATTTTGGAACTTGCCCAGTACAAAGAGGCAGGAACCTGCAAATATCTGGTGGTGACCGGATGCCTTGCACAACGGTACAAGGAGCAGGTGCTTCGGGAGATTCCCGAGGTGGATGCAGTGATTGGTACCAACGAGTATCAGGAGATTGTATCGGTTCTAAAGCAGCTGGAACGGGAGGATGCAGAAACCCTTTTCTGCAGTGAGAAACCGGTTCTCTGTGAGAACCTTCCTAGAATTCGAACCACACCGTCTTACACGGCGTATTTGAAGATTGCTGAGGGCTGTGACAACCATTGTACCTATTGTGTGATCCCCTCCATTCGGGGAAAGTACCGTAGTCGTACCATGGAAGATGTTTTAAAAGAGGCAGAATCCTTGGTAAAGGATGGGGTAAAGGAATTGGTGGTAATTGCCCAGGATACTACCCGGTACGGGATGGACTTGTACGGAAAATATTGTCTGCCGGAGCTTTTGAAGGCATTGTGCAGCATCTCCGGCATAGAATGGGTACGGGTACATTACTGTTATCCGGAGTTGGTTACTGATGAATTGATTCAGGTGTTTGCCCAAGAGGAGAAACTCTGCAATTATTTTGATATTCCCATTCAGCATTGCAATGACAGAATCTTAAAGCGGATGGGCAGACGAACCAATAAAGCGGAGATTACTGAACTTATCCATAAAATTCGCTTGGCAATGCCGGATGCGGTGATTCGTACCTCCTTGATTGTGGGATTCCCCGGAGAAACCGAAGAGGAGTTTTTGGAACTTCGGGACTTTATCGAGGAAATGAAGTTTGAGCGGCTTGGCGTCTTTGCGTATTCCCGGGAAGAGGATACGCCGGCATACCGGCTGGATGACCAGCTTGAGGAAGAAGAAAAACTTCGCCGTCAAGAGAACCTGATGCTGATTCAGGCAGACATATCCCAGAAGCGAAACGATGCTCAGATTGGGAAGACGGTTCGTGTTCTGGTGGAGGGCAGAGATGAGATTATCAAAAGCTACTTTGGAAGAACCTATGGCGACTCCATCGAGATAGACGGAAAGGTGTTTTTCAAGGCGGCAGATAAGTTAGAAGAAGGTAGTTTTGTGAATGTGGTCGTAGAGCAGGCGTTGGAATATGACCTGTTCGGTACTATGGTATAACGGGGGAGAAAGCTATGAATACACCCAACAAACTTACACTTTTGCGTGTGATATTGATACCGGTCTATATGATTTTGTACCTGTCCTGCGGGCAGGCAGGGGTTTATGCAGCTATTGTGGTCTTTATCCTAGCATCTCTGACCGACCAGCTGGACGGATATTTAGCACGGAAAAAGCATCAAGTGACCACCTTTGGAAAGCTGATGGATCCTCTGGCGGATAAAATCCTGACCATGTCGGCTTTCATTGCCTTTGTGGAAAAGGGCATGCCCTATATTACCGCAGGGGTGGTTATGATTATTCTGGCACGGGAACTGATTGTTACGGGGATTCGTTTGATTGCCCTTGGGGAAAACCAAGTGATTGCTGCCAGCATCTGGGGAAAAGCAAAGACGGTATCCCAGATGGTCCTGGTGATTGGTGTTATGGTCTTTGAGGTTGCCAAGTGGCACCTACCAATGCTTTCTGGAACTATGGACATCCTGACCCTGGTGATGACGGTGGTTACAGTGGCGCTTACCGTTTATTCTGGGATTGATTATATCTGGAAGAACCGGAAACTGATACAGTTTAAGTAAAAGGAAGGAATTCAATGAGGATTATTGTAGATGCCATGGGTGGCGATCACGCACCCAAAGCCATTGTAGAGGGATGCGTTCAGGCTGTGAATGAATTGGGCGTTTCCATTATCCTGGTTGGACGGGAGGCAGCAGTTCGGGAAGAGCTAGATGCGCTTGACTATCAGGGGGATGCCATCTCTTTGGTTCACGCAGAGGATGTGATTGGCGGAGAGGAAGACCCGGTTACCGCCATCAAGCGAAAAGATACATCCATGCGGGTAGCGCTTTCTTTGTTAAAGGATGGAAAAGGTGATGCGGTGGTCAGTGCCGGGAATACCGGTGCCCTGATTGCCGGGGCAACCCTTTTCTTAAAGAGAATCAAGGGAGTTCGCCGGGCGGCATTGACTCCTGTGATGCCAACCACCAATGGCGGGTGCTTTCTTCTGGTGGATGCCGGTGCAAATTCCGATTGTACACCGGCGTTTTTAAAGCAGTTTGCCATCATGGGTTCTATTTATATGAAGTCGATTCTCGGGGTCAAGGAGCCTCGGGTTAAGCTGGTCAACATCGGCGCCGAAGAAAACAAGGGACCTGAACTGATGACCGAGACCAATGCCCTTTTGAAAGAAATTCCCATCCGGTATGAGGGGTATATCGAAGGAAGGGATATTCCCTTTGGAGAGGCTGATGTAGTGGTTTGTGACGGATTTACTGGAAATATTATTCTAAAGTTGATGGAGGGTATGGGTCTTGGTTTGACCGGTATGATCAAGAAAATCTTCCTGAAGAATATCGTGAGCAAGGCTGCGGCAATGATGGTCAAAGGCGGACTTAAGGAGTTCAAAAAGAGTATGGACTATACCGAGTACGGCGGTGCTCCGGTTCTGGGAGTTACCCGTCCGGTGATTAAGGCGCATGGAAGTTCCAATGGTAAGGCGTTTTTCCATGCCATCCGTCAGGCGAAAAAGCTGACGGAGGAACGGCTGGTGGATGCCATTGCAGAGAATATCGAACAGTATGGGTTGGATGCCCGGAAAGGTGAGACAGATGAGTAAACTTCATGCAAAATTGGTGGGT
>JAGALN010000112.1 GCA_017625185.1 Clostridia bacterium | reverse complement strand
TTTTTTTTGATAGTAAAGGGAAAACTGATAAATATTTCATCTTGATTTTTAAGAAATATTGGCATATAATGTATCTATATTCTATGCAAGTTGCCAAAGAACTGTTTTCTGTATCAATCGTATTTTGAAATTGTTTATTCAACCAAAGAAAAGAAGGGATTTAGATGAAAAAAACTGTTATTCTTTTTATGGTGTGCTTCCTGCTATGCTCACTTGCAGGTTGCGGATGGTCAGATTCGCCGATTTCAACCACAAGGCCGCTTCCAAGCTACGAACCCTCACCCTTGATAACGGAAGACCCCAACGCATCCGATGAACCGGAAGATGACGAACGGGATGAGCCAGAGATTGTCCGGCAGGAAATTGCCAATATGATTCGGGATGCAGAGGACCTGATCAAAGAAGGATTGTTTGATGACGCAAAAATGGTTCTTCGTGATTTGCGTTCCCGGGATTTGACAGATGCGGAAAAAAAACAGGTGAACAACCTTTTATCCAAGCTGGTTACCATTAGCGATTAAGAAAAGCCGATTGCAATGCAATCGGCTTTTTGATTTAATTCAAGACTCCTCCAAATTTTTCAAAGGTTCTTTCCACCTCATTGGCAAGACCCCTCATTTCATCATTTTGTAAAACTGGATCGCTTTTCAGAACAATTTCAGCGGCTTTCTGTGCTTCCTTCAAAAGTTCCATATCAGACATCAAATCTCCAACCCGCATTTGCGGAAGTCCGTGCTGCCGGGTTCCCAAAAACTCACCCGGACCACGAAGTTCCAAATCACGTTCTGCAATTTTGAAGCCGTCCTCGTTTTCACAAAGAACCTGCATCCGTTTTTGGGCAACCTCGCCGCCATTACAAAACAGGATGCAATAGGACTGCCACGCGCCGCGCCCCACCCTGCCCCGAAGCTGATGAAGCTGTGACAATCCAAAACGTTCTGCATTCTCGATAACCATGATACTTGCATTGGGTACGTCTACCCCAACTTCAATCACCGTGGTTGACACCAAGGCTTCAATTTCTCCCCGGGCAAAACGACGCATGATTTCATCCTTTTCCGCCGCCCTCATCCTGCCGTGCATCGCAGCAATCTTTCTGCCGCGATATGCGCCTTTTATGAGAGAATCAAGATACTCTTCTACTGCATTGGCTTCGATGAATTCCGACTCTTCAATCAAGGGGCAAACAAAATAAGCCTGCCGTCCCGCATCAAGTTGTTCAATAACAAAGGCATCAACTTGATTTCGTTTTTCGCCGGGAACCCATTTGGTAATAATCTTTTTTCTACCTGCCGGAAGCTCATCAATAATGGAAATATCCAAATCCCCATATAAAATCAGCGACAGAGTTCTGGGAATGGGCGTTGCAGTCATAACCAAGGTATGAATGGATTCACTCTTTCCCGAAAGAGCCGTTCTTTGACGAACCCCAAAACGATGCTGCTCATCAGTGATAGCAAGACCCAGACGATAAAAATCAACTTTATCAGTAATCAAAGCATGGGTTCCAACAATGACCCCTGCAGTACCGTTTGCAATCTTCTCCAGATTCTCTTTTCGCTCTGCTACTTTTTGACCGCCGCTTAAATAAGCGACATCAATATTCCACCGTTTAAAAAGTTTTGACAGGTTTTCGTAATGTTGTTTTGCCAAGATTTCGGTAGGAGCCATCATTACCGCTTGAAACCCAGAACGAACCGCAGCAAACATCACAGCGGCGGCTACCATAGTCTTGCCGGAACCAACATCACCTTGAACAAGACGATTCATCGGGGTATCCCGTCGAATATCTACACAGATTTCATTAATAACCCGCTTTTGGGCATTGGTCAAGGAAAAGGGTAATTCTTTTGCAAAATCAGCAATACACTTTACATTAGAAAAGACCGGAGCTTTCCCCGTTTTACGTTGTTCTTTTGCCATCCCGATTCCAACCTGAAGCACAAAAAACTCCTCAAAAGCAAGACGTCTCCTTGCTTCCTCGAATGTTAAAAAATCGACCGGTAAATGGATTTGGCGAATCGCCTCATTGACCGGCATCAAAGAATACATTTTTTGAATGGGTTCCGGCAGAATTTCCGGCATTGCTTCGGAAAGAGCCTCCAAAGCCACCCTGACGCTATCTCTTATATTTCGCTGGGTCAACCCAGCAGTACAAGGATAAATTGGCACAATTTTTCCAGTGGTATTGCCAGCTTTTTCACCCTTCTCTATCACTGGATTTATCATACCCGGGAATCTGCCACGAAACTCTACCTTACCGAACAAAATGAATTCCTCAGCACTGCGAAGCATTTTTTCAACATAGGGTGCATGAAACCAGGTTACTGCAAGCAAGCCGGTTCCGTCTGACATATGAACTTGGGTTACTCTCGCGCCGTTTTTTGCGCGAAAAGAGCGAATCCCTCCAGCCGGAGAAACTCGTACGCAAACACTTTCACCCTCTTGTAAATCCGCTACCGGCCGAACATCTGTCCGGTCTTCATAGCCTCTTGGGAGATGGTAGAGCAAATCCCGGATAGTAAACACGCCAAGCCTGTGAAACAGCTCGGCGCGTTTTTCGCCAATACCTTTTAGGTATCGGATGTTGTCATCTAATTTCATGGTTATTCCACCGCAATCATATAGTAATACACCGGCTGACCGCCGTAAACAAGAGATACATCCATATACTCATAATTCTCCGCCAGAAGTTTTTCCAACGCTTCTGCCTGCTCCTGTTTTACATCGGCGCCATAGTAGACGGTAATCATGCCGCTTTCATCATGGATCATGGAATGAACCAACTCCTCTGCGACCTGATTGACGTCCTTACCAAGGCAGGTAATGGAACTTCCAATCATGCCCATGATATCATTTTTCTTAATTTTCATACCATCAATGGTAGAATTGCGGGCGGCAAATGTAATCTGCCCACACTGAACCATTCCTGCCATTTCCTCCATGGCACTGGCATTCTCATCTGCACTGGCTTCTTCCTGAAACGCAAGCATTGCCGAAACACCCTGAGGAATATTCTTGGTCGGGATGACACGAACCTCTTGGTCAGTCAAATCATTGACCTGTTCCGCAGCCAGAATAATATTTTTGTTATTGGGGAGAATAAAGACAATCTCTGCAGGAATTTTTTGGACAGCATCCAGTAAATCCTGGGTGCTTGGATTCATGGTTTGTCCACCCTCTACCACTTTATCAACACCAATGCTTTGGAAAACCTCTGTCAGTCCCGCACCAGCCGAAACAGCAACCGTACCATACTTTTTCCGTTCTACCACAACATCCTCATCAGAACGGACTTTTTCTTCGTGCTGGTATTTCATATTATCAATTTTAAGATTGGTCAATTCTCCCAGCTTCAATGCCTGCTCAATGACAAACCCCGGATGATTGGTGTGAATATGCACCTTAACAATTTCATCATCCTCAATGACAAGCATGCAGTCGCCCTTGGACTGAATGGCAGCTTTGAACTGGGTTGCTTGCCGCTCCTTTGTCTTTTGAATCAAGAATTCTGTACAATACAAGAATTTAATATCATCATTAACCGTAGCTTGTGCCTTGGGTGCCCCGACTGTATTTTCAACACCCTGCTCGAGAGCAACAGGCTTTCCTTCCAGAGCCAGGACAGCACCCTCGAGCAGAGTGATGATACCCATACCACCAGCATCGACAACGCCTGCCTGCTTCAATACCGGGAGAATTTCAGGGGTTCTATCAAGGCTTTCCTTCCCCGCCTTTAACAACGCCTGCAAAAACTTAACCGTTTTTTTATGTTTGGATGCCGCTTTTTCGGCAAACTCAGCGATCTCACGCACAACGGTCAAAATAGTCCCTTCGGTGGGTTTCATAACCGCACGGTAGGCGGTATCACGGCTCATTTGAGCTGCCGCCTTAATTTCTTCCACCCCAAGCTGGGAATGCCCCTGAACCCCAGTGGCAAGACCACGTAAAATCTGTGACAAGATAACACCAGAGTTTCCTCGGGCATTTCGCAAAGAAGACTTTGCAAGAGTTTCCAGTAATTGATCAGCACCAGCATCCTCGTCACACAATAGTGTTTCTGCTGCAGCTGCACCAAAGGTCATTCCCATGTTGGTTCCGGTATCTCCATCCGGAACAGGGAAAATATTTAAATCATTAATATATTTTCGATTATTCTGCAAATGATTAGAAGCAGAATCTATCATCTTCCGTATCATTTCATTGCTTAAAACTTCCACAGTATCTCCTCCTACTTGAAACCGCTCCGCCGCGCTTAAATTAGTGTACTCGAATGCTTTCCACGTTCACGGTGACGCAGCCAACCTCAAGTCCCGTCATCTCTTCAACCTGATACTTTACACTTTCTTTGATGATTCCGCCAACGGTGCCGATATTCACACCGTATTCCATAATGACATACAAAGTAATATCGATGATATTCTCATTCACTCTAACCTTGATGCCCCGATCCATGCTCTCTTTTTTCAAAAGGCGGGCAATCCCATCCTTACTGCTCCGAGTAGCCATACCTACCACACCATAACACTGGGTTGCGGCATAGCCTGCCAACTTTGCAATCACTGTATTAGAAATCTGGACCATACCTTTTTCATTTTTTATTTCAGCAGCCATTCTCTCTTTCCTCCTCTAAATATCGGATAGCCACATTCCGTTTTTTTGCATTTTCCACTTCCCTGCCATGACAACTAAAAAATATAATTTGTCGATGCTTGGCAAGTTCCTTCAAAAGCCCCATAGCAAGTTCTGCTCTCCCATCATCATACGCCATAAGAAAATCATCCAAAAACAGTGGTTCTGTTCCGTCCCCCAGTAAACTTGCAAGAGCAAGACGCAACGCAAGATAAACCTGCTCATAAGTACCGGCACTGAAGAACTCTGCTTGATACAAATGCGTTTGGTCAGGCAACAATCGTAAGCGATACTCCTCGGAAACACGAACATCCTGATACTTCCCTCCTGTTAGTATACCCAAAAAGTCATCAACTCTCTCGTTGACCTTCGGAGTAAAATCCGATTTTCGTCTTTCTGCAACTTTTTCCAAAACCTTCATGGCAAGTTCCAAAGCCGTCTGCCGTTTTTCCAATTCGGTAATTTTTTGATTAATGTGAATCAGTTCTGTTTCAGTATCTGCAGGATTCTTTCCGCCATGATATACATAGCTGAGCTTACTCTCGGTTTCTTTGATTTTTGCAACAGCATCCAATTGTTCCTGCCGCAACTTTAAAAGCTCTTCATCCACATTCATTGCTAATAGATCAGTATGTTGTGCAAGAATCCTTTCACTTTCTTCTACCTCTGTCTTAAGCGCAGCAACATCTTCACCCTCCATCATAGCTGTATAACTTTGCAAATATCCGTCTGCTTCAATTTGCGCTTGGACACATTGCAAAAATCCCTCGCGCAATTCCGCCGCATTTTTGCAATGATATGGTGATAATAGCTCCGTATACTCTTTTTGGAGTGTATCCCGTTCAGCTTGGGTTTCTCTCTGGGTGTCAAGAAGCCTTCGTTTATTCTCAGCCGCTTTCCAAGCAGAATTCTTTGCGTGTTGCATCTTCCAAAAAGAAATTACAACCAACGCAATGCCGATAATACCAAAACATGTAATCCATATACTCCATAAAGAAATCCGCAAAACTGCAAAAAGTACTGCACAGAGAAGAAATGCCGCACCAAACAATATTAGCATTCCGTATTGCTTTTCTTTTTTTCTATGATCAAGAAGTGCCTGGTCTTCCTTTTCTATATCATACTCCATCACAGCGGTTTGGTCAAGTATTTCTCTTCTTTTTTCCAGAATTTCCGCTTTTTGCACAAGCGCTTCGTCCAGAGAGGAAAACCGCAGATAAACATCTCTTTTTTTTGCTTGCTCTGCGAAATGTAATAGTTTTTCAGCCTCGTTCCATTTTTTTCGGCGAGCATCCAAAGCAAGTAATCTTTTCTTTTTCATAGAAAAATCCAAAAGACGAGTTTCCTCTTGCTTCAAATCTTCTAATTTTCGTTTTTCACTCTCCAGAACCCTCTCTTCCGCCTCACGCTGACCACGTTCGGAAAGCAAACGATAACGTTCCTGCATCTTTTCTTCTCGAGCAGACCAGAGTTTATCTAGTTCACCCGGAGCACTTCGTTTATCTTTTGCTTTGATGGTACGTTTTTCTTTTTCCAGTTCGAGCAAGGCTCTGTCAGAAGACACCTCTTCCTCTCCAGTCTCCATGAGATTCATCAATCGGCGATTGATTTCTTCATCAGCACCTGCAAAAAAAGCTCCCTCTTGTTCAAGCCAAAGGGTTTTCTCAAAAACAGATTCCGGAATTCCTAACAATTCTTCACCAAGGGTTTTCCCTGCATAATCAGGAATCGCTTCACCGGTATTCAAATCAAGAACCTCAGTTTTATCACCGGATGCGGTTTTCCCAAATTTTCTTCGAATTTCCAGGCTACGCCCATCTGCCTCTAAGCGCAAAATACCTTCCGCACTTTTCTCCTCCCAAGGAATCATTCTCTCCCGAAGTTTGATGCCTCTTGAGTCTTTTTTTGCACCAGAGACGCCATAGAGCATTACCTTGAAAAAAAGCTGAATCGTTGACTTTCCGGTTTCATTTCCACCATAAATCAACTGTATGCCATCAGAAAACGGCAAGGACAGATCATGAAATTTCCCAAAACGAACCAAAATCGCTTCTTTAAAACAAATCATGCTCGGTGCCCCCTCTCCATAGAAGACAAGCCGAGTTCCAGAGCAAGATAACCTATTTCCTTTTCTTCATCAGGCATTTCCTGTATCTTTTCCAGCATGGCCTTGGCAAAATCGCCCCGCAAGGTATTCTCCTTTGCCATTTCTTCCGGAAGAATTTCCGGCTTGGTTTCGTCCACAATATCAAGATAAAAAGCAACATGCGACAAAGCGTCACTCAAATTCGCAATATCGACCATCCCCCGCCGAGTCCGTCCCCGCAAGAGGACTTTATAAATCCCGTCAGCACCTTCTGCATTTTTAATGGCATCAGCAATCATTTCCTGAACCTCAAATCCATTTTCTGCACTTGTAACATCAATAATTACATACCGAAAGACACGGCTTGAAGAGGGAATCCAGTTAAGTTCAACATAACCTTTGTTGGCTTCGCCAATGTAAT
>JAGALN010000111.1 GCA_017625185.1 Clostridia bacterium | reverse complement strand
TTATATGCGAAAAACGTTCATATGTCAAATAATTTTTGGCTAGAAAAGGTTACGATTCTGTGATATTTTCAGGCATATTTGACAAAATGATTAAAATACTGTGAAAATTCCATGAGCGGTGACAGAATATGAAAAAAAGACTGGAAATTTTCTGTTTCCTATGCTATGATAAAGTTATAGGATGGATAACTTGTACTTTAAAGTCAGAGAAAGGCTGTGGAACCATGAAACGATTTCTTTTGCTTTGTTTGATTTTTAGTTTGATTCTGTCGGCGGCGTCCCTGACCGCCTTTGCAGACTATACTCTGCCCCAGTATGTCCGGATTGGCTTGATGTACGGAAACGGTGCAGTGAAGACAGTTACCGTGGAGTCGGATGCCGGGTTCCTCTTGGGGGACTATCAGGAGCGGGAGTTTGTTAAGACGGCAGAAACGGCGGAGACCTGTCTGATTGTCAAACTGGACAGCGATGGAATTGCTGTGTGCAACGAGAGCGGTACCCTTCTCCATTCCGGAGATAGCAGTGTGGGAATCCTCCCCAATGCCTCTGGGATGAATCAGGTTCTTCGCGTGGATGAGGTTTCCTACCGGGGCGGTATCCACTGCATCAAGGCAGAGAGTGCCATGACGGTGGTGAATGTAGTCTTTTTGGACCATTATCTTTATGGGGTTATTTCTCGGGAAATGAGTCCCTCCTGGCCGGTAGAAGCCCTAAAGGCCCAGGCGGTCTGCGCCCGGAACTATGCGGCGCAAAGTCTGAATAAGCACCAGAGCCAAGGCTTTGACTTGTGCAGCGGGGTGGATTGTCAGGCGTATTCGGGAACCAAAGCAGAAGCCCTTGGCTCCTATGCTCCGGTGGATGAAACCACAAGACAGGTTTTGACCTATGATGGGAAGCTGGCACAGCTTTTCTATTCTTCGTCCATGGGTGCCACCACAGAGGATGTGAAAAATGTCTGGGGAAACAGTTTGCCCTACCTGATTTCGGTGGATAATAGCTATGAGGACACCGAAAACATTCCCAACGGTGTTTGGGAAGGATACCTTTCCTGCGAGGAAGCCACCACCATTATGCGGAACAAAGGCTATGATGTGGGGGACGTAACGGATATCAAGGTGCTGGAATACAGTGCCAATCAGCGGGTTGTGAAGATGGAGGTTGTCGGCACCAAGGGTTCTAAGGTCTTTGAACGGGAAGCCTGCCGTACCATCTTTAATACGGTAACCAAGAGTCAGGCGTTTACGGTAACCGGGGACAAGGGAAGCGGTGCTCCTGCGTCGGTGCAGGTAACCGACGGAACTGATACGGTGAAGCTGATTGCGGATCAACTTGTACTTTTGACGGGCGAGGGCAGAGAAACCCTGACGGGAACCCTCTGCGTGTTTGATGGTGAGGAAACGAAAAGCTACGGCGGCTCTGCCTCCGGCAGCAAGAACAAGGGTTTTCAGTTCAGCGGAACCGGCTGGGGACATAGCGTCGGCATGAGCCAATACGGTGCCAAGGGTATGGCGGAAGCCGGCTATACCTATCAGGAAATTCTGGCACATTACTTTGTTGGAACCAATCTGGAAAACGCATATTGAGGAGAAATAAGATACCATGATGACAACCAAGGATTTTTATTATGACCTACCTTCGGAACGGATTGCCCAGACGCCTTTGGCTGACCGGACAGCCTCCAAGCTCCTGGTGCTGAACCGGGAGAATGGCGAGGTAAGCCACCGGCATTTTCGGGATATTCTGGACTACTTAAATCCCGGGGATTGTCTTGTCATGAATAATACCCGAGTGATTCCCGCACGACTTTACGGGAGCAAAGAGGGAACCGGCGGGAAGATTGAGTTTTTGCTTCTCAAGCGGATTTCTCTGGACGATTGGGAGGTTATTTTAAAGCCAGGCAGAAAAGCCAAGGTGGGTACTCGGTTTACCTTTGGCGGCGGTCTTTTGACTGCAGAAGTTCTGGATATTGTTGAGGATGGAAAACGGATCGTCCGGTTTTTCTATGAGGGTGTCTGGGAGGAGCTTTTGGACAAATTGGGAGAGATGCCTCTGCCTCCCTATATCAAAGAAAAATTAGAGGACAGGGAGCGGTACCAGACGGTCTATTCCAAGATTGACGGTTCGGCAGCCGCACCGACGGCAGGACTTCACTTTACCCATGAATTATTAGAGAAGATTAGGGAAAAGGGTGTCCGGATTGCTGAGGTAACCTTACATGTTGGTTTGGGAACCTTCCGCCCGGTTTCGGTGGAGAATGCGGAAGAGCATATCATGCACACCGAGCACTACGAAATCTCCAAAGAAACGGCGGATCGTATCAATGAAACCCGGCAGAAGGGCGGACGGATTATTGCAGTGGGAACCACCTCGGTCCGTACCCTGGAAACTGTTGCCGATGAAAAAGGAGTTCTCCGTCCCCAGGTGGGAGAAACCAATATTTTTATCTATCCCGGTTACAAATTCAAAGGGGTGGATGCGCTGATTACCAATTTTCATCTGCCGGAATCTACCTTGCTGATGTTGGTTTCTGCCTTGGCAGGAAAAGAGAAAATTATGGCGGCATATCAAGAGGCGATTGCGAAAGAGTATCGATTCTTTAGCTTTGGCGATGCGATGCTGATAGTATAACGTAGGGAGAAACGTATGTTTACAGTATTAAAACAAGAAGGATCGGCACGGCGGGGAAGGTTTGAAACCGTTCATGGCACCATCCAGACTCCGGTTTTTATGAATGTGGGAACAGCTGCTGCGATCAAAGGGGCGCTGACCACCTTTGATTTAAAAGATATTGGCTGTCAGGTACAGCTTTCCAATACCTATCATCTTCATCTGCGTCCCGGGGACCAGGTGGTTCGTGATATGGGGGGACTTCACCAATTTATGAACTGGGATAGACCTATTCTGACCGACAGCGGTGGGTTTCAGGTTTTTTCTCTGGCAAAGCTGCGTAACATCAAAGAGGAGGGGGTCTATTTCTCCTCCCACATCGACGGACGGAAAATCTTTATGGGACCCGAGGAGAGTATGCGGATTCAGTCAAACTTGGGTTCCACCATTGCCATGGCATTTGACGAGTGTATTGAAAACCCCATCCCCAGAGAGTATGTTCGGGACTCCATTGCTAGAACGACCCGTTGGCTGGCACGATGCAAGGAAGAATTGAACAGGCTCAATGGTCTTCCGGACACGGTCAACCCCAATCAATTACTCTTTGGTATCAACCAGGGGGGAACCTATCCCGATTTGCGGATTGAGCATATGGAACGAATTGCAGAATTGGACCTGCCGGGATACGCCATCGGCGGTCTTGCGGTGGGAGAAACTGCTGAGGAAATGTATCAGGTGATTGAAGCGGTTGAACCCTTTATGCCCAAGGACAAACCGAGATATTTGATGGGGGTGGGGACACCTGAAAATATCCTAGAGGCAGTGGAGCGGGGTGTGGATTTCTTTGATTGCGTCATGCCCAGCCGGAATGCAAGACACGGGCATATCTTTACCTCTCAGGGTATATTGAACATTATGAATGCCAAGTACGAGAGGGACGATTCCCCGCTGGATCCGGAGTGTCAGTGTCCCACCTGCCGGAACTTTTCCAGAAGCTATGTCCGGCACCTTTTTAAGGCAAAGGAAATGCTTGCCATGCGTCTGGCGGTTAT